>DASPSY010000078.1:0-20117 GCA_035623685.1 Gaiellaceae bacterium | reverse complement strand
AACTCGCGTGGAGACGCGCCGACGTCGAAGCCGTCGATGCGCGTCGCGTCCCGCTCGCCGCCGACGATCGAGCCGGGGATCTCGGACCTGAGCCGGCGGGCATCCTCGATCTCGGCGCAGCAGAGAATGCTGCGATAGCCGGACGCGAGCGCCTGCGCGATCGTCGACGTCGCGCGCAACACGTCGACGACGATCGTCGTCGTCGCGGCCGACGCTTGCTCCGGCGTGAGAGCCACGTCGACGTTCACCGTCAGTACGCTACTCGTCGGGATGGCCGCCGCAGAGCAGAGGTGCTATCGACATCCGGACCGCGTGACCGGGCTCTCGTGCTCGGAGTGCGGCCGGCCGATCTGCACGGAGTGCATGACGATGGCTCCGGTCGGGATCCGCTGTCCAGAGCACTCGGGGAAGCCGCAAGGCTTCCGACGGATGACGCACGAGGTCGAGCGCGCGTCGTTCGAGGGCGTCGGCGCAAAGGTGACGAAGGCGCTGATCGCGATCAATGTCGGCGTGTATCTGGCGGAGCTCGTGCAGGGCTCCGGCGTGAATGCGACGAAGGGCTCGATCTACCAGGCAGGCGTGCTGATCGCGAGCGGCGCGAAGTACGCCGGAACCGTCGTCCCGGTGCCGAAGAACCTGACGGTTCCGCCGGCGATCGCGGTCGGCGTCGCGCACCACCAGTACTGGCGGCTGCTGACGGCCGCGTTCCTCCACTACGGCCCGTTCCACATCCTGCTGAACATGATCGCGCTCTGGTGGTTCGGCACGTTGCTCGAGCAGAGGATCGGCTCGGGCAAGTTCCTGATGCTCTACATCGTGTCCGGGCTTGCCGGCTCGGCGGGCGCGCTGATCCTCTCGCCGAACACGCCGACGGTCGGAGCCTCGGGGGCGATCTTCGGCGTGTTGGGCGCGGGCTTCGTGCTCGAGCAGCAGCGCGATTACGTCTTCGGCGGCACGGCGCTCGGGATGATCGTGCTCAACCTGGTACTCAGCTTCACGATCGCCAACATCTCGATCGGCGGACACATTGGCGGCCTGCTCGGCGGCGCGGCGTGCGCGCTCGGACTGACGCGCTTCGGCCGCGTCCACGCGGCGTACGGACGCTCGGGCGTCTTCGGGATCGCGACGATGCTGCTCGTCGGCGTCGCGAGCATCCTCATCGCATACCTCGCTACCAGGGGGTACGCAACCGCCTAGCCGCGGACCGCCGGACGGGGGTGGGCGATCGGGACTACCCTGCCGATGGACCAGTCGTGAAGAGAGCCGTCGCCGTCGCCCTCTGCGCTCTCGTGGTCGTGCCCGCGGCTGCGGCGCGTCCCTTCCTCGGCGTCTACGGGAACGCCACGCGCTTCTCGTCGCTGACGGGGCAGCACACCACCGTGCAGCACATGTACCTCGGCTGGGGACAGGGACAGACGTGGGGATCGAGCTTCGACCGCATCCTCCCCACGCTCGGAGACGTTCCGCTGATCTCGATCACGACGTACCACTGGCCGTCGACGACGGGCGTTCTGACGCCGCTGCAGATCGCGCGCGGCGACGGCGACTCGTACCTCGAGGCGCTCAACGCGGCGATCGCGCGCTCCGGCCGCAAGGTGTTCTACGTGCGGCCGCTCGGCGAGATGACCGGCTGGTGGTCCGCCTGGTGCGCGTACACGCGCGACGGTCGGCCGAAAGGACCGTCGTACTCCACGGCCGCCTTTCGAAAGGCGTTCGCCCGGATGTACCTCATCCTCCACGGCGGGCCTGCGGCCCAGATCGATGCACGGCTCGCGCGGCTCGGCCTTCCGCTCGTGAGCGGCGATCTCGCGTCGAATCCGTTTCCCCGGCTGCGCGTGATCTGGGGCGCGCAGGCCCACGGCGACCCTCAGGTCCCCGGCAACGCGCCGGCGAGGTACTACCCGGGTGACGCGTACGTCGACGTCATCGGCGACGATCCGTACGACCTCGGCTCCGTCGACTGGAACGCGATCCAGCGCCTGTACGAGGCATATCCGCACAAGGGATTCGCGTTCCCGGAATGGGGCATGCGCGGTCTCGACGACCCGGCCTTCGTCACACGGATGGCGAGCTTCGTCCGAAGCCACCGACGAGTCGAGCTGCTCTCGTTCTTCAACGGCAAGGCCGGCGGCGCCTACGACCTCGCGTCGAAGCCGCGTGCGCGGGCCGCGTACCGGAAGCTGATCTCGTCCCTCGGCTGAGTCTCGTTGGCCATCGTCCTCGTCGATGCGGAGAACGTACGGCGGTCGCTCTGGCCGAACATCCCGAGGAGCGACCTCCCTGCGTTGTGCGAGGCGTGGGCGGCGCGAAACGGGCACGACGTCGTGGTCGTGTGGGAGGGATCGGAGAGCGCAGACGAGCGCATCGCACGCCAAGCCGCCGAGCTCGAGCCGCCCGTCTGGGTCGTGACGTCGGATCGCGAGCTCCGAGAACGCGTGCACGCCGACGTGGAGCGTGTGATCGGAGGCGGTTCGTTCGGGCGCGAGCTCGTCGACGGGCCGAGCTGATGACGACGCGCCGTGCTGACGAAGAAGCCGCTCACCGAGATCGCCGGCGTGCGCTAGGCACGAGCTGACTCGTCCCCCCTTCGGGGGACGGCGAGCAGCAATGCAACTGCCGATCCAGGACCCGTGGGGCGGTTGCCGCTCATCGGCATCCTGGTGGTGGTGCTCGCGGCGCTCGCTGCACCGCCGCTCTCCTCGGCGCGCGTGCTCCAGTCCACCTCGCGCACCGACACGCCGATCGGCGCTCCGGCCGACCAGGCGCGACACCTGATCGCGTACGTCCGTCCCGGGACGTCCGTCGCACTCCACTCGCGGCCGTTCGGCCCGGTCGTCGACACCGTCTCGTCGACGACGCAGTTCGGGTCGCCGCAGACGCTCTCGGTCGTGCAGACGCGCAACGGTCGCTGGCTCGGCGTCACACAGGTCGGGCTCGGGAACGGACGACTCGGCTGGGTGGACGCCGCGGCTGGCGACCTGCGGTACACGACGACTCCGCTCGAGATCGACGTCGATCTCTCGACGCGCACGCTGACCGTACGGCGCGGCACCGATGTCCTCCGCGAGATGCTCGTCGGCATCGGCCGCCCCGACACGCCGACGCCGACCGGACGCTTCGCCGTCACGGACGAGTTGAACGGCGCGTCCTACAGCTCGGCGGCGTACGGCTGCTGCATCCTCGCGCTATCGGCGACGCAGCCGAACTTGCCCGCCGGGTGGACCGGCGGAGACAGGATCGCGATCCACGGCACGTCGTCTTCGAGCGACTTCGGTCACGCCGTGTCGACCGGATGCATCCACGCGAGCGAGGCGGACCTCCGCTACCTGATGCAGTGGATCCCGCTCGGCACGCCGGTCGTCATCCAGCAGTAGTCACACGCACGCGCCCGCGTGCTCTCTCGCACATCCGCCGCACTCGCGATCTCGTATCTCGAATCGTGCAACGCCGAACCGCCACCAGGACCGTCGCAACCTCGCGCGACCGCTCGTCGCGCCCCGCCGTCCTCCTCCTCACGCTGGCGGCGCTGCTCACTGCGACCGCCGTTCTCGCGGCGCATGCACGCGCGGGTGGAGGCGTTGCGCAGAGTCGTGCGCTGGTGCGCGTCGACTCAGGCAGCCTCGGCCGGATGCTCGTGAACGCGAACGGGCGCACGCTCTACCTGTTCACGAGAGATCCACGCGGCAAGAGCGCGTGCACCGGCACCTGTGCCACGTTCTGGCACCCGGTCGCAACCTCTGGGAAGCCGCGCGCAGCGCACGGCGTGAGCGCGTCGCTGCTCGGAACGACGAAGCGGCGCGACGGTCGCCTGCAGGCCACGTATGACGGGCACGCGCTCTACACGTTCGAACTCGACACGAAGGCCGGGCAGATGCACGGCGAGGGCTTGAACGAGTTCGGCGGGAAGTGGTACGCGGTGTCACCGAACGGAACGAAGCTCGTGACGAGCACACCCGCGAGCACGACGCCGCCGCCGGCTCCCGGCTACGGGCCTTGATCCGGCTCGCGGGTGAACCACTCGGTCGGCACCACGCGCCCGCCGAAGAGGAACGACAGACGTCCGCGCTCGAGGACCTGCACGTGCGTGGCGTCCGGATCGTCCTCGGCGTGCTCCTCACGGTAGTGGTGTAGCGACTCTCGGAGCTCGGTCTCGGAACGTGCGTGCAACTTCCGCTCCCCGTCCACCAGGAGGTCGTAGCTCGGCACTGCGCTACCCGCCCGCCGCGACGTACTGCGGCGCCCCCTGCTCGGCGAGCGCAGCCTGCGCCGCGGCGAGCCGCGCGAGCGGCACGCGGAACGGCGAGCACGACACGTAGTCCAGCCCCAGCTCGTGGCAGAAGGCGACGCTCCGCGGCTCGCCGCCGTGTTCGCCGCAGATGCCGAGCTTGAGCGCCGGCTTCACGCTGCGTCCCCGCTCGACCGCCATGCGCATCAGCTCGCCGACTCCCGACTGGTCGAGCGTCTCGAACGGGTTCTGATCGAGCACGCCGTCCTCGAGGTAGAAGGTGAGGAACTTCCCCTCTGCATCGTCGCGCGAGAAGCCGAGCGCGGTCTGCGTCAGGTCGTTCGTCCCGAAGGAGAAGAAGTCCGCTTGCTCCGCAATCTCGTCCGCGCGCACGCAAGCGCGTGGCAGCTCGATCATCGTCCCGCAGAGATAAACATCTGCCTCCTCTTCCTCGGCCGTCCCGACGGTGAGCTCACGCAACCGCCGTAGCTCCTCCGCGAAGCCGACGAGCGGGTGCATGATCTCGACGAGCGGCGCCTCGCCCGTTCGTCGCTCGACCGCCTTCGCGGCCCTGATGATCGCGCGCACCTGCATCTCGTAGATCTCCGGCCACTGCAGACCGAGGCGGCAGCCGCGCGTGCCCAGCATCGGATTCGCCTCGTGCAGTCCGCGGATGCGCCTGCGCATGCGCTCGTCGGTCGCGTCCGCCTCGTCCGGCAGGAACTCGTGCAGCGGCGGATCGAGCAGGCGGATCGTCACCGGCAGCCCGGCCATCGCCTCGAAGATCCCCTCGAAGTCGCCCTGCTGGACTGGCAGGAGCTTGTCGAGGGCCGCGCGGCGCTCTCGCTCGTTCAGCGCGAGGATCATCTCGCGGACGATCGCGAGCCTGCCCTCCTGCCGGAACATGTGCTCGGTCCGGCAGAGCCCGATTCCCTCTGCGCCGAACCTGCGCGCCTGCGTCGCCTCCTCGGGCGTGTCGGCGTTCGCGCGGACGCGCAGCCGACGGTGTGCGTCGCCCCACGAGAGGATTGTCTCGAGGTCGTCGTTCACGCGCGGTGGCACGAGCGGGACCTCTCCGACGATCACGGCGCCGGTGCCACCGTCGATCGTGATCGTGTCGCCCTCGCGCAGCTCCTGCTCGGCGAGCTTGATCGTTCCGCGTTCGACGTCGATCGAGAGCGCCTCGCAACCCGCGACGCACGGCTTGCCCATCCCGCGCGCGATCACGGCCGCGTGCGAGGTCATCCCGCCGTGCGCGGTCAGCACGCCCTTTGCCTGGAGGAGGCCGTGGATGTCGTCCGGCGTCGTCTCCCAGCGCACGAGCACGACGCTCTCTCCCGCCTTGCCGCGCTGCTCGGCGGTGTCGGCGTCGAGCACGATGTGGCCGGACGCCGCACCGGGCGACGCGTTGAGCCCCTTCGCCACGACCTCCCACGTCGCCGTGGGGTCGAGCATCGGATGAAGGAGCTGGTCGAGTTGCGCCGCGTCGATGCGCGCGATCGCATCCTCACGGGAGATGAGCCCCTCCCCGACCATGTCGACCGCTGCCTTCACCGCGGCCGCGGCCGTTCGCTTGGCCGATCGGGTCTGCAGCAGGTACAGGTGCTGGTCCTCGACGGTGAACTCGACGTCCTGCATGTCGCGGTAGTGCTGCTCCAGCCTGTGCATTGTCTCGATCAACTCGTGGAAGGCCGTGGGGAGCTTCGCCTCCATCTCGGCGAGCGGCAACGGCGTGCGGATGCCCGCGACGACGTCCTCGCCCTGGGCGTTCGTGAGGAACTCGCCGTACAGGCCCCGCTCGCCGGTGGACGGGTCCCGCGTGAACGCGACCCCGGTGCCGGACTCCTCGCCCTTGTTCCCGAAGACCATCTGGACGACGTTCACCGCGGTGCCGAGATCGTCGTCGATGTCGTACGTGCGCCGGTAGACCTTGGCGCGCGGCGAGTCCCAGGAGTCGAAGACGGCGCGCACCGCTCGTCCGAGCTGCCGACGCGCGTCCCGCGGGAAGTCGCCGCCTGCGGCCTCGCGGTAGATCTCCTTGTACACGCCGATCAGCTCGCGCAGGTCGTCGGCGTCGAGCTCCGTGTCGTGCTGCACGCCCTTCGCGCGGCGGCGGTCGGCGAGCGTCTCCTCGAACCGGTTCCCGGGGATGCCCTCGACCACCTCGCCGAACATCTGGATCAGGCGCCGGTACGAGTCGAGCGCGAACCGCTCGTTCTGCGTCCTCCGAGCGAGCCCCTCGACCGCCTCGTCGTTCAGCCCGAGGTTCAGGATCGTGTCCATCATCCCGGGCATCGAGATCGCCGCTCCCGAGCGGACGGAGACGAGCAGCGGGTCGGCCGCGTCGCCGAAGCGCTTGCCGGTCTGCTGCTCGAGCCGGTCGATGTGCTGGTCCACCTCGGTCTCGAGGCCGTCGGGCAGCGAGCCGCCGTTCGACCGGTAGTCGCGGCACGCGTCCGTCGTGATCGTGAATCCGGCGGGAACCGGGAATCCCAGCTGCGTCATCTCCGCGAGTCCCGCGCCCTTGCCTCCGAGCAACTCGCGCCCGCTCTCGGATGGCTCGTCGAAGTCGTAGACGTACCGGTGGCCAGGCAAGGCGCGGAATCCTCTCACAAAAGCCCCTGCAATACTCGCAGTTATGCCGGAAGGGACGATCGTGGCCCTGGGTGCTGCCCCCGAGGGGCCGCTCCTCGACTACGTGCTCGGCCTCGCACGCGGTCGGCGGCTCGTCTTCGTCCCGACCGCCGGAATGGAAGCGCCGGCCCACACGCTCGCCTGGTACGAGCGCCTGCGCGGTCGGGCCGAGATGACGCACCTCAACTTCCTCCCGTGGCCGCCGGCCCAACTGCGCGAGACAGTGCTCGCGCAGGACATCGTCCTCGTCCCGGGCGGAAACACCGCGAACATGCTCGCGATTTGGCGTATCCACGGCTTCGACGAGGTTCTTCGCGAGGCGTGGGCGAGCGGCGTCGTCCTCGCGGGCTGGAGCGCGGGAGCGATCTGCTGGTTCGAGGCAGCGGTGACGGACTCCTTCGGCGCCCAGCTCGAAGGGATGCGCGACGGCCTCGGTCTCCTCAAGGGGAGTGCATGCCCGCACTACGACAGCGAGGAGCGGCGTCGGCCCCGATACGGGGAGCTCGTTCGCGACGGCTTCCCGCCCGGGATCGCGCTCGACGACGGGGCTGCCGTCCGCTTCGACGGCACCGATCTCGCTGAGGTCGTGGCCACGCAGCCGGACGCGCGTGCGTACCGCGTCGGGCCGGACGCCGAGCAGCCGATCGAATCGCGCCTCTTGACGGGATGAGGCGTGCCCGGCTCCCCAGGCCGGGCACCACCTTTCCCCGCTCAGTGATTCGAGGCGCGCGGCGTCGCGGTCGCGCTGGCGACGAAGTCCGTCGCGTTGTCGTTCGTGTCGTGCCCGTCGGGCGAGCGTCCGCTGCTGGAGCCCGGCGATGCGGTGATCGCCGGCGCGGGCGCCGCGGCAACCTCGACGAACGCGTTCGTCGCCGTGCCGTAACCGACGGAGTCGACGATCGCCCCCGTCGCGTCCCTCAGCGCCAGGCCGCCGGCAGTGGACGCGAGGCCCTGCGTGAACGACTGGTCCGCGGCAGGCGAGCCGGCGTACGAGCCGCCTCCGAAGAGGTAGAACCCGGCTGCCGGAATCGTCGTGCCGTTCGGGATGGTGGCGAGCGAGACGTCGGACGTTCCCGCGCCGGAGCGGTACACGAGCCGGAAGCCGCTCACATCTGCGGCGCTGGAGCCCGGATTCACCAGCTCGACGAACTCGTCCGAGAGCGACCCGGTCGTGCCTACCGAGAACTCGTTGATCCGCACGGGCGACGGTCCACTCGTACCACCGCCACCGCCACCGCCCCCGCCGCCTCCGCCTCCCCCGCCGCCGCTTCCGGCGGCGCAGGTGAGCACGGCGTGCCGGTCCGCGTCGTAGTCGAGCGACACGGTCCCTGCCGTCGCGCCCGTGCCGCACGCGAGGCCGTTCAGCCCTTCGAGAGAAGCGAGCCCGGCTCCGGCATCTCCCTTCGGGCCCGCCGGCCCTGCGGGTCCCTGCGGTCCGGCCACCCCTGCTGGCCCGGCAGGTCCGGTCGCTCCCGACGGACCTGCGGGCCCGGCTGCGCCCGCTGGGCCCGCGGGTCCGACGTCGCCCGCGGGTCCAGTCGGGCCGGCTGGCCCGGCGTCGCCACGGACGTTCCAGACCAGTGCGGACTCGTTCTTCCGGCAGCGGCCGCCGGCGTCGACCACGCGCAACACCCCGCTATGGGAGTTCCGGCAGGCGTGGATGACGTCGGTGGTCCGCGCGGTCGACACGCCGGTCAGCGCCGCGACTGCGGTCCCCGCAAGCGCGCACGCGAGGGCGGCGGTCGCCGCGCTCCATCTCCAACTCGGTCGCACAGTGCTCCTCTCGGTCGAGATTGACCTCTCGACCGATAGCTCCGTGCGAGCCGCCTGCCTACTGGCCGTCCGCCTTTCGCGACACTTCCGAGCCGTTGACGCGACGCCTGCGCGCACGGAACTCGGCGAGCCACGCGAGCCCGCGGAGGCCTAGCCAGAGGGGCGTCAGCAGCACGTAGAAGACGACGTCCGCAGCGATCAGCGTCACCCACCACGACGCCCAGCGCCAGAGCGGGACCGGCGGCTTGGGCTTCACGCCGGCGCGCGGTCGGCGGCGGCCTCCGCGCGGCGCGCCTCGACGATGCGCGTGATGCGCATGGCCGTCTCCTCGATCGACAACTCGGAGATGTCGATCACGGGACATCCGAGACGACGGTGGACGGCCGCAGCCTGGTCGAGCTCCTCGTAGATCTCCGTGAGCTCCGCGTAGCGGCGGTCGCGACCGCCGAGCGTCCGCATGCGCGCCCGACGGATCTCAACCAGCCGGTCGGGGTCGATCGTGAGCCCGACGATCTTCGCCGGGTCGAGCTCCCAGAGCGCCTTCGGCGGCTCGATGCCCTTCACCACCGGGACGTTCGCGGCCTTGTGGCCCAGATAGCCCAGGTAGATCGAGAGCGGCGTCTTCGACGTGCGGGACACGCCCACGAGCACGATGTCCGCTTCGTCCAGCCCGCCCCCGAACCCGTCGTCGTACTTCACCGCGAACTCCATCGCCTCGATACGGCGGAAGTACGCAGGGTTGAGCGGTGCACGGGAGCCGGGCGTCATCCGTGCCGCCTGCCCCGAGACGCGCGCGACCGCGTCGATCGGATGGCCGAGCAGGTCGCAGTAGTGAACGCGCGCCCGCCGGCAAAGACGACGCATCGCGTCGCGCATCTCCGGCTCGACGAGCGTGTAGATCACGACCGCAGGGCGACCTCGCGCGCTGCGCACCGCCAGCTCGAGGTCTTCGGGCGACTCGACCCGCGCATGGCGGATCTCCTCGAACTCCTGGTGCGGGAACTGTGCCTCGAGCGCCAGCACGAGACGCGCGGCCGTCTCGCCAGTGGAGTCGGAGACGATGTGGAGCTCGACGGGTGGGTGCTGCGCCACGCGGCCATTGTCGCGGATAACGTCTCGGCTCATGTCCGACGTGACCATGGACAAGATCGTCTCGCTCTGCCGCCGGCGCGGGTTCGTGTTCCCGTCCTCCGAGATCTACGGCGGGCTCGGCTCGACGTACGACTACGGCCACTACGGCGTGCTGACGAAGAACAACATCCGCCAGCTCTGGTTCCGCGCGATGGTGCAGGAACGCGACGACATCGTCGCGATCGACTCGGCGATCATCCTCAACCCGGCAGTGTGGGAGGCGTCGGGACACGTCGCAGGCTTCAGCGATCCGCTGGTCGACTGCCGCACGTGCAAGCTCCGCTTTCGTGCCGACAAGCTCGAGGACGCCCACTGCGGCCGCAAGCCGAGCAAGCGGCCGGGCGAGACACCCGATTGCGACCTCACCGAGGCGCGTCAGTTCAACCTCATGTTCCAGACTCAGGTCGGCGCCGTGGAGGACGCGAGCTCGACTGCGTACCTGCGGCCGGAGACCGCGCAGGGCATCTTCATCAACTTCAAGAACGTGCTCCAACTCGCGCGGCGGCGGCCACCGTTCGGTATTGCGCAGGTCGGTAAGTCGTTCCGCAACGAGATCACGCCGGGCAACTTCCTCTTCCGCGTGCGGGAGTTCGAGCAGATGGAGATGGAGTTCTTCGTTCCGCCCGCCGAGGCGGACGAGTGGTACCGCTACTGGGTCGACGCGCGCTTCGACTGGTACGTGAAGTACGGCCTGCGCTCGAGCCTCCTGCGCAAGCGCGAGCACGACGCCGACGAGCGGTCTCACTACTCGAGTGCGACCACCGACATCGAATATCTCTATCCGATCGGCTGGTCCGAGCTGGAGGGCGTCGCCAACCGGACCGACTACGACCTGACACAGCACACGCTGGCGTCGGGCACGAAGCTCGAGTACGTCGGTCCCGACGGCGAGCGCTACACGCCGTACGTGATCGAGCCGGCGGTCAGCATCGAGCGGATCTTCGTGGCGATGCTCGTCGACGCATACGACGAGGAGGTCGTGGCCGAGCGCAACCGCACCGTGCTCCGCCTCCACCCCGCCGTCGCACCCGTGAAGGCCGCGATCCTCCCGCTGATCTCCAAGAACGACGAGATGGCGTCGCGCGCACGTGCACTCTACGACGAGCTGCGGCGTGACCACGTCGTCGAGTTCGACGACGGCGGCGCGATTGGCCGCCGCTACCGGAGGCAGGACGAGATCGGCACGCCGTGGGCGTTCACGATCGACGAGCAGACGGTCGAGGACGACACGGTGACCGTGCGCGACCGCGACACGCTCGCCCAGGAGCGCGTCCCGATCGCAGGCGTCGGCGCCTGGCTCGACGACGCGCTCGCGCGTGACTGGAGTACCCCGAAGGGCGCCTGACTCTTTTCAAAGCCCCCGCACGCTCCTACCATCAGTCGATGCGGCGCGGGGTCTTTTTTGTGGCTGTGCTCGCCGTCCTCCTGTGCCCGGCCGTCGCGCACGCGGGGCGCGGCATGTTCGTCGGGATCGACGACAACACCCTGAAATGGATGCACCGCCCGAACGGGATCGTCGGCGTCGACCACCAGCTCGGCGTGGACACCACCAGGATCACGATCCCCTGGCGGCGCGGAGAGACGAGGCCACGTCCGGTAGCGCAGGTGTACCTGAACCGCGCCGCGAGGGCGATCGTCCTGGGACAACGGATCGTGCTCGCGATCTACGGACACGCGTCCGCGGCTCCCACCGAGCGGCGCTGGCGCCTGCAGTACTGCTCGGATGTCCGTCACATCCTCGCGCGCATCCCGCAGATCGCCGGGGTCGTGATCTGGAACGAGGCGAACTCTCCGCGCTACTGGCCACAGCGTGCCGGCGCGCCCGCGTACGAGAAGCTGCTCGCGACGTGCTGGGACATGCTGCACGGCCTCAGGCACCCTGTGAACGTGATCGACTCCACCGCGTCCCACTACGATCCGGCGGCGTTCATCGCACGCCTCGGTACGGCGTACCGCGACTCCGGCCGGACGAGGCCGATCACGGACACGTTCGGGCACAACCCGTATCCGGAGACCGCGGCCGAGCAGCCGTGGGTCACGCACACGAACGGCTCGATCGGCGAGGGCGACTACGAGACGCTCGTTCGCGCGATCACGGAGGCGTTCCTCTTCACGGGCCAACCGGTGCCGACCGCGAGCAAGCCGATCCTCTGGTACCTGGAGGACGGGTTCCAGACGTCCGTCCCGGCGTCACTCCGCCATCTCTACAGCGGGAAGGAGACCGACCGATCCGTGATCCCGGCGACGGCGACGTCTGCACCGAACCAGGCGGCGCAGCTTCGCTCCGCGGTCGAGGTCGCCTACTGCCAACCGGCAGTCGGTGCGTTCTTCAACTTCGAGCTGATCGACGAGCACCGCCTCGCGGGTTGGCAGTCGGGGCTCCTGTACACGAACGGCACGCCCAAGCCGTCGTTCGCCGCCTTCCAGCAGGTCGTGTCCGACGTCGCCGACCACACGATCGACTGCGCGAACGTGAAGGGTGCGCCGCCGCAAGGGCTCGAGCCGATCGGGCCCTGAGTCTCAGGCGCTCCGCAGAGTGCGGAGACGGAAGTTGCCGTAGTACTCGTAGGCCGCGGTGATCAGCCCGAGCGCGTCGCGTGCCGAGCGCTCCGTGAGCCCGACGTCTCCCGCCTCGGCGAGCGGGCGGCTGAGCAGCGACTCGACGCCCACGATCCCCGCCGGCGTGAGCGCGAGCTCGCCGGCGGCACATGCCCTGCAGACGGCTCCGCCCGAGCCGGGTGAGTAGCCGACGAGCTCGTCCGTCGAGCCGCACTCCGCGCAGCTCGTCAGATGGGGGAGATAGCCCGAGAGCCAGAGCAGCTTCAGCTGGAACGAGAGGACGAGCGGATCGAGCGCGGGCCGCGAGTCACGCGGCGGCAGGTCGTCGAGCAGGTCGAGGAAGCGTGTCAGCGCCTCGAACGCGCGCGCGTTCCGCTCCTGCTCGGGAAAGAGGCGCAGCATCGCCTCTGACCCGACGAGCCCGACGGCCAGCCGGTACGGGTGCTCGCGCGCCGCGTGGTGCGAGTGGACGAGCTCGGCGCCCGTCACCGTCTGCAGCTCCCCTGATCCCTGGTGGAGCAGGACCTCCACGTGCGAGAGCGGCTCGAGCCGTCCGCCGAACCGGGACCTCGTCTTGCGGATCCCCTTGGCGACCGCCCCGACGCGGCCTCGGTCGAGCGTGTAGAGGTGGAGGACACGGTCGGCCTCGCCGAACCGGAACGAGCGGAGGACCACCGCTTCGGTCGCGTACGATCGTCCCCCGGCCATGGCCGCTCCAGTCTACGGAGCGCGTCTGCCGGGCTGGCAGGCGGGGCAGTACCACGTTCCGCGTCCCGCGACCCGCGTCTTCGCGATCGGCGTCCCGCAGCGCTCGCACGGCTCGCCGAGTCGGCCGTACACCTTGAACTCGTCCTGCATCCGGCCGCCGCCGTAGACGCCGTCGCCGAGGTCCGCTCCCTGCGCGACGATCCCGCGCCGGAGCGCCGCGCGGATCCCGCGCCGCAACGCGGCCGCCTCCGCCTCGTCGAGGTCGCCCGCGGGCCGAAGCGGGTTGACCCGTGCGCGCCAGAGCGACTCGTCCGCATAGATGTTCCCGAGCCCCGCGACCGTTCGCTGATCGAGGATCGCCGCCTTCACCGGAGCCTGTCGACCGCGGAGCCGCGCGACGAGGAACGCCGTCGTGAAGCGCGGCCCGAGCGGCTCCGGCCCGAGCCGGGCGGCCAAGTACTTCTCGGCCTCGTCGGGCGCGAGCAGGACCCACGTGCCGAAACGACGGACGTCGCGATACGCGACGCGGCTGCCGTCGTCGAGCTCGAGCACGGCGCGCTCGTGCGTGCCGCCGTTCTCCGGGAACCCTCCCGTCATCCGCAGGTGCACGAGGAGGACGTGTCCGGACTCGAGCTCCACGGCGAGGTACTTGCCACGCCGCCCGACCGACTCCACGCGCTCCCCCGTGAGCTCGGCCGCAACCAGCTCGGGCTCCGCCGGGCGCGTCAGCCGCCCGTCGAGGATCTCGACGCGCTCGAGCCTGCGGCCGGCGAGGAGCGGCTCGAGCCGCGTCCGCACGATCTCGACCTCGGGCAGCTCGGGCACCGGCTGAGCGTAGCCGTCTCGTTCAGCCGATCGTCTCGAGCACGATCGGCCGCGGCGGCGGAGCATCGTCTTCCACGCGGTACGCGGCGAGCACGGCGCCTGCGGCCGTCTCCGCGTCGCCCTCGGTCCTCGCGTGCACCTCGGCCAGCGGCTCACCGGCGGCCACCGGATCGCCGCGCTTCTTGTTGCACACGATCCCGACCGCGTGGTCGATCGGCTCGTCCTTCGTGCGCCGCCCGGCGCCGAGGCGGAGCGAGGCGTTCCCGATCGCGATCGCGCCGAGGTCCCTCACGTGTCCCGCACGTTTCGACTCGACGATCCGCACGACAGGCGCGACCGGCAGCGCGCCCTCCGCAGGGTCGCCGCCCTGGGCACGGATCCAGCGCTCGTAGACCGCGAGCGCGCTTCCGTCGCGCAGCGCCGCCTCGGCTCTGCGTCTGCCCTCCGACGCGTCGACACCGAGATCGGAGAGTGCGAGCAGGTGCGCGCACGCCGTGAGGACGAGCTCCTCGAAGTCCCGCGGTCCCTCCCCGCGCAGCGTCTCGATCGCCTCCCGCAGCTCGAGCGCGTTGCCGACCGCGCGTCCCAGCGGCTGGTCCATGTCGGTCAGCAGGCAGACGACTCGGCGGTCCGCCCGCTCGCCGAGCTCGAGCATCGCCTGGGCGAGCGCGCTCGCGTCGGCGACCGTCCGCATGAACGCACCGTCGCCGACCTTGACGTCGAGCACGATTGCGTCGGCGCCCGCGGCGAGCTTCTTCGACATGATGCTTGACGCGATCAACGAGACGTTGTCGACGGTGGCCGTCACGTCGCGGAGCGCGTACAGGAGCTTGTCGGCGGGCACGAGCGCCGGGGTCTGCCCGATGATCGCGATGCCGATCTCGCGCACCTGCTCCACGAACTCGTCGGCCGAGAGCTCGACCCGGAAGCCCGGGATCGACTCGAGCTTGTCGAGCGTGCCGCCTGTGTGCGCGAGCCCGCGGCCGCTCATCTTCCCGAACGGGACACCGCATGCGGCGACGATCGGGCCGACGGCGAGTGACGTCTTGTCGCCGACACCGCCGGTCGAGTGCTTGTCCGCCACGCTCCGTCCGAGTGCTGCGCGGAGGTCGAGCGTGTCGCCGCTCGCCACCATCGCCTCGGTCAGCGCGAACGTCTCGGAGGAGCTCAGGCCGCGGAAGTAAACGGCCATGCAGAACGCCGACATCTGGTAGTCGGGTACGTCGCCGCGCGCGTACGCGAGCACGAGCTCGCTCACCTCGTCGTCGGAGAGCACCTGCCCGTCGCGCTTGCGCCGGATCAGCTCGGGCGGGTGGATCACGCGACCCTGTCCGCGACGAAGACCGAGACGAGGCGACGGCAGACGAGCGGCCCGTCGAAGCGTGGCAGCCGTGAGGCGAGGTCGCTCCGCGTCACGGAGTTCTGGACGTACCGATGCGCGGCAGCCCAGTCGGGGAACGTGATCGTGCCCTCGGCGTCACGACGCTCGACGCGTTCGAAACGCTGCGCGAGCTTCTCCTCCCCGTTCTCGGCGCTGAACGCGTGCTCTCTGGTCGACCGGCCGCCGAACATGCCCCACAGCTCGGGGAGATTCCGCTCGCCGTTCGTCACCGCGACGAGCCGCCCGCGGGGCCGGAGCACGCGCGCGAGCTCCGAGAAGGCCCGGTTGAGGTCGGGGACGTGGTAGAGCATCCAGGCGGCGACCGCGCAGTCGAACGACCCGTCGCCGAACGGCAGGTCCTGCACGTCCGCGACCTTGGCATCGATCCCGCGCGCCCGTGTCAGCTCGACCATCCTCGGGGACTGGTCGACGGCGGTGACCGTGGCCCCGAGCTTGTCCGCGATCCGCTCGGTGAGCTCGCCGCGCCCGCAGCCGACGTCGAGGACGTCGTCCGGCTCGACCTCTGCGATCGCCTCGAGCGCGAGCCCGCGGGGGCTCGGTCCGGTCGAGTTCGCCCAGGCCGCCGCACGCACGGCAAAGCGCGACTCGTCGGCGTACTCGGCCCGCACGAGGCCGGGATCGTCGGTGCGCCGCATCTACCGCGTGATGATCGGCGTACCGGGAATCCCGCGGCCCGGGGCCCTCCCGCTCAACCAGGCGTTGACCGTCGCACCGACGTCCGCGAACTCGCCATCGTGCCGCGCGCCCGCCGCGTTCCTCCCTTCCGCGTACAGGAGGAGGAGCGCGTGCTCGCGCGAGTGATCGGTGGACGCCGTGGTCGGATCGCAGCCGTGATCGGAGGTCAGGATCAGCAGGTCGTCCGGTCGCAGCGCTGCGAGCAGGTCAGGCAGCCGCCGGTCGAAGTCCTGGAGGCAGCGGTGGAAGTTGACAGGGTCGTTGCGGTGGCCCCAGAGCATGTCGGTCTCGACGAGGTTCGTGAAGATGAACCCCTCGTCGAGCTCCTGCAGCAGCTGCTCGGTCTGCGTGATCCCGTCGACATTCGACTTCGTCGGATGCGAGTGGTCGACGTCCTGCCCGGCGAAGACGTCCGAGATCTTGCCGACGCCGTACACCTTGAGACCGCTCTCTCGCATCAGCGTCAGGTAGTTGGGACGGCGCGGCTCGAGCGAGAAGTCGTGACGGTTCGACGTTCGCTCGTAGTTCCCCGGCTCGCCGACGAACGGACGCGCGATCACGCGGCCGACGGCGTGCTTCCCCGTCAGGATCTCGCGCGCGATCCGGCAGCCCTCGTACAGCTCGTCGAGCGGGATCGTCTCCTCGTGCGCCGCGACCTGGAACACCGAGTCCGCCGACGTGTAGACGATCCACTTGCCCGTGCGCTGGTGCTCTTCGCCGAGCTCCTGGATGATCTCCGTCCCGGACGCCGGCTTGTTGCCGAGCACTCCCCGGGCCGTGCGGTGCATGAACGGGTCGATCACGTCGTGGGGGAAACCGTGTGGGTACGTGGGCATCGGCTGGGGTGTGACGACGCCCATCAGCTCCCAGTGACCCGTGGTCGTGTCCTTCCCCTTGGAGCGCTCCAGCAGACGGCCCGCGACCGCAGGGGCGCCGGTCTGCGGCGGACAACCCTCGAGCGGCTCGACGTTGCCCAGCCCGAGCGCCTCGAGATTCGGGAGGTCGAGCCCGCGGACCGCCCTGGCGACGTTCCCCAGCGTGTCCGAGCCCTCGTCGCCGTACTCGGCGGCATCGGGAAGCTCTCCCGCGCCCACGGCGTCGAGCACGATGACGCATGCCCTCGGCATGCGGCTATTCTAGGTCGGTGCTCGAGAACGTCCTCGGGGTGGTACTGATGATCGTGTTCATCGTCGCGGTCGTCGCCCTTGCCGCAGGCGTGACCTGGCTCGTCGTCCGGATCTCTCCCGCGAAGGACTCCGCACCCGCGAAGGACTCCGGCTAGACGGCGGACAGCGGCAGGACGTCTTCGAGCGGCGCGTAGTCGAGGGCGTGTGCGTCGGCGACCGCCTCGTACGTCACCTTCCCGTCCAACACGTTCACGCCGCGCGCGAGCGAGCGATCCCTCATCACCGCGTCGCGCAGGCCGTGATCCGCGATCGCCTCGACGTACGGCAGCGTCGCGTTCGTGAGCGCCTTCGTCGACGTGACCGGCACCGCTCCAGGCATGTTCGCGACGCAGTAGTGAGTCACTCCTTCGGCCGTGTAGACGGGCTCGCTGTGCGTCGTCGGCCTCGACGTCTCGGCGCAGCCGCCCTGGTCGATCGCAACGTCTGCGAACACCGCACCCTCTTTCATCCCGCCGACCATCTTGCGCGTCAACAGCTTCGGCGCGCGCGCGCCGGGGATGAGGACGGCGCCGATCACGACGTCAGCGTCCGCGACCGACTCCTCGATCTGGAGGCTCGAGGACATGACGAGGCTCACACGGCCGGAGAGGATCTCCTCGAGGTGGCGCATGCGGTCGATCGAGCGCTCCAGGATCGACACGGTCGCCCCGAGACCGAGCGCGATCACGGCCGCGTTGTACCCGACCATGCCGCCGCCGATGATCACGACCCGGCCTTGCGCGACGCCAGGCACGCCGCCGAGGAGAAGACCGCGTCCTCCGAGCGGCTTCTCGAGGAAGTAGGCGCCCGCCTGTGCGGCGAGCCGTCCGGCGATCTCGCTCATCGGCGCGAGCAACGGCAGCGCGCCCGTGTCCGTTTCGACGGTCTCGTACGCGACGGCTGCGATGCCGCTGTCGACGAGCGCATGCGTGAGCGGCTCGTCCGCGGCGATGTGGAGGTACGTGAAGAGCACGAGCCCCTCACGGAGATGCGCGTACTCGGACTCGATCGGCTCCTTCACCTTCAGCATGAGGTCGACGCCCTTCCACACCTCGCCGACGGAGGCGATGCGTCCGCCGGCAGCCTCGTATGCCGAATCGGCGAATGCGCTGCCGAGACCCGCCCCGGTCTCGACGACCACTTCGTGGCCGTGCTGAACGAGCTCTCGCGCGCCGGCGGGCGTCAGTGCGACGCGGTACTCGTCGGACTTGATCTCCTTCGCGACACCGATCCGCACGGCGCGACAACCCTACCGTTTCGGCCGCGCAGCGCTGCCGCGCCTCATGCAGCCAGTTCCTCGACGAGCGCCCGCTCTTCGGGGCCGAACCACGGCGGCTCACCCGCCTTCGCGTTCGCGCGCGCGTGCTCGGGCACACGTGTCGCCGGGATCACGACGTCGACGCGCTCGTCCGACAACGCCCACCTGAGCAACGCCTCGGGCCACGAGTCGAGGCCGAGCGCGGCGAGCGCCGCACGGTCCGGCGTCCGGCGCAGCAGCGATCCCTCTCCGAACGGACGCATCACGATCACCGCGACGCCCAGCTCCGCTGCGAGTGGGAGCAACTCACGCTCGCACTCGCGCTCGCCTGGATTGAGCGGGACCTGGACCGCGTCGAAGCGCCCGGTGCGCAACGCGGCGGCGAGCTCTCCGAACGCGTCGGCGTCGTAGTGCGTCACGCCGAGGCGTGCGACCGTGCCTGTCTCGCGCTCGCGCTCGAGCCAGTCGAGGTGCTCGCGCCACGCAACGAGGTTGTGCACCTGTTCGACGTCGACGCTGCCGAACCAGTCGAGCTGATTTGCGAACTGCCGTCGGCCCTCCTCGGCCGACTCCGCCCAGATCTTCGTCGCGACGCGCGCGTCGGCTCGGTGGTCGTCGAGCGCTGCGCCGAGCGACCGTTCCGCGCCGCCGTACATCGGCGACGAGTCGAACAGCGTCGTCCCGCCCTCGAGCGCCGCGTCGACGACGCGCCGCGCGAGCGCTTCGTCGCCGCCGAAGGTGTTCCAGGTTCCGAGGCCCACGACCGGGCCGAGGCGGCGCTCCTCCACTCAGTCGACGAGCCTGGAGGCGAGGCGGCCCGCGGCGAAGGCTGCGGCGAAGAACGACGGCTCCTCGTCCGGCCCGCGGCCCATGTGGGAGAGCGGCAAGCCGTCGCACGCGGCCTGCCAGCCGACGACGTCGACCTCCCGGCGGGGCTCGAGCCAGTCCGGGGCGGGAGCGCCCGCCGGCCACGCGGCGACGACGTCGCCGAGGGCGAGCTCGAGCGCCGCCCGTGCATGGTGCGACACGCCGCGATGCCGTTCCCGCACGTCTGCCTCCGAGACCCGGACGGCGAGGACGGGCCTTCCATGCAGGACGTGCGCCGCGTTCGCCGCCTCGGCGGCGGACAGGCCTCCGTGCCCGAAGGTCGAGCCGGTGCCGACGATCCCCGGGCCGATGGCGCACACCGCGACGTCGAAGCGCTCGCCCCCGCACCAGGCGAGCGCCGACCCGACGGTCACCGAGGCCCGGTCGGCGTCGATGCACGCGCCGACGGCGATCGTCGCCTCGACGAGGCCACGGTCGCGCAGCACGCGAACGGTGTCCGAGAGCGACACGGGCAGTGCGCCGCCGGGGAGCTGGAGGTACGCGACGCGGTGGCCCGCGCCGATCCCGGCGCACACCGGCGCCACCTGGCTGTGCAGTGTGCAGCAGACGACGGGCATGCCGCCGATCGAGTCCGGCAGCAGCGCGTCCTCCTCGACGTGCCGAACTGCGGACTGGAGCGGCGTATACGGCAGCTTCATCACGTGTGAGCCCTCGTCGGCGGCCAGCCCGAGCCCGCGCGTGAGGTTCGCATGGAGGACGTCGAAGCCGCCCGAGCCCAGCTCGAGCTCGCGGGCCTGCACGTTGACGATGACGTCGTCGCCGAGCGCGACGGGTCCGGTCAGTCGCGGATACGCAATGCAAGGGCTGCCGTCGACCTCGATGCGCACGAGTGCGTCGTGCCGCTCGACGACCGCCGTGATGCGGCCGCGGCGG
>DASPSY010000077.1:0-4979 GCA_035623685.1 Gaiellaceae bacterium | reverse complement strand
TGCGACGCCGACGATCGGACAGTCGAGCAGTCCACGGCGCTCGAGGCGGTAGAGCGAATGGAAGGTCATGACCTTCGCGAGGTCGCCCGTGATCCCGAAGATCACGAACACGTCGGCGCGAGCCGACTCGCCCCTTGCGATCGCGTTCACCCTTGCGCTCCTCCGTATTGCCCCGCCCGAGTTATCTGCGCCGACGCTACACCTCTGTCATCGACTCCGCAATCGCCTATGCGCGCGGGTGTTCACATCGTGGAACGACGTTCACATCGTGTTCACATCGACGCCGATCACGACCGCGCCAGCTAGCGTTCAGACAACCGGGAAACGGTCGTTACGTCGCCGCGGATCGCGGCGACGGCTAGGCCTTCTCGGGTTTCTCGACGATCGTGTCGATATCGCCTTGAGCTGCGGCCGAGCCCGCCTTGCCGCCGCCGGGACCGCGCAGGACGTAGGCAAAGGCCACGGCGATCGTCGCGCCCAGCAACGGCCCGACGACGTACACCCAGTAGCTGCCGAAGTCCCGGCCGACGAGGTCCGGGCCGAACGTGCGCGCCGGGTTCATCGACGTGCCCGAGATGGGGCTGCCCCACAGGCCGGCGAGCGCGATGTAGCCGCCGACGCCGATCGCTCCGAAGATCCCGATGTTCTGTGCGCCGGAGGCGGTGCCGAGGATGACGCTCACCAGGCCCATCGTCAGCAGCGTCTCCATCAGGACGGCCTGCCAGCCGGCGTATCCGTGCGCGGGGTAGTTCGAGCCGAACTTCGCCGAGACCTTGATGATCTCGTGCAGGACGAGGGCGGCGAGCGTCGCGCCGACGAGCTGCACGATCACGTAGCCGGGCACGCGCCGCCACGGGAAGTCGCCGCGCAGCGAGAACGCGACGCTCACTGCGGGATTCAGGTGTGCGCCGGAGACCTTGCCCATGAACATGATGATCCCCATCACCATCAGTCCGGGCGCGACGACCGCGGCGCTGCGCGTGATCGTGTTCGGGAAAGCCTCGCCCATCATGCCGCCGCCCGCGGCCACCATCACGAGCAGGAACGTGCCGTAGAGCTCCGAGAACAGCCGCCGCCATTCCTGGCTCGGATCCTGGAAGTCGGCCATCGGCTGGAGCACGTCCTTCTCCAGCCGTTCGGCGACGATCCCCTCGACATGCTTCACCGTGCCGCTGCTCATCGGGTGCATCCTCTCACGGTGCGGGTGCTCCGGCTAGGTGAACGCGTTGACCGCCCGGGCGACGATCAGCCCGACGAGTGCGAGGGAAACCGTCGACTGCACGAGCATCACGTACTTCGCCCGGTGCGTCAGCGGCAGCACGTCGGTGGGGCTGAACGCCGTCGCGTTCGTGAAACCGAGGTGGAGGTAGTCGAGGAACGCCGGTCTCCAGCCGGGTGGAGCAACCTCGGGGCTCAGTTGCTGCGTGAACGCAAAGTCGACCGCGGAACGATGCTTCGAGCGAGCGAGCGGCCCGCCGCCGTCGATCAGCCAGTAGAGGAGCGAGAACGAGAGGTTGTTCCCGAGCCAGACGAGCGCACCGGAGGCGAGCAGCTCGGTGGGCTTGTTCGAGACGCCGCTTCCCTTGATCAGGTCGTGGACGAGCAACACGGTCGCCCACAGCGCGGATGCGACGAGCACGAGGACGAGGACGACCGCCACGCGGTGCAGCCGCCGCGGCTTCGCGACATCTCCTGGATGAACGGCAAGCAGGAGGAAGAGCAGCGCGGCCTCGACTCCCGGTACGAGCCATGGGACGCGGGTCTCGCTCTGCGGCGGGAGCCAGAGACGAACCGTGATGTTGAGCGCCAGGAAGACGACGAGTGCCAAGGCCGGCGGCCAGCGAGGCTCGCCGACCGAGTCGACGGGCGTGTCGTCCGCGATCGGGGTACTCGGGGCTTCGGTCTCCGTCGCCACCGGGGAATCGTGGCACAGCCGTCGAGTCGCCACGGCTCCGAGCGACCTCCTCGGGGCGACGGCACTGTCGGCACTCAGCGCCAGGAGCGGCGACGCGTGACGTACCTGATTGCGAACGTCACCGCGAGCCAGAGCGCGACGAACACTGCCGGCGTCGTCCACGAGAAGCCGCTCATGACCAGGCTCGCGACGAGCCCGATCAGCAGCACGATGCTCGCCGTCCACCAGAGCAGCCACAGCGCCACGACGAATGCGGTGCGCCGCACCGCGCGCCAGGCTCCGTCCAGGCCGAGACGCGAACCGGTCACGCCGTCGCGCCACATGCTCGGGAGGCCGGTGAACGCGGGGCGCAGCTCGTGGTCGCGGCGCGCCGAGAGGGCGACGTCGAGCCGCTCGGTCAGCTCGTCGAGCGAGAGCCGGCCGCGCAGGTAGTGCCGACGTAGGAGCTCGGCCGCCCGCTCGCGGTCGCCGTCGCCGATCAGTGGCATGCCGGAGATAGTAGACGTCGTTCGGACGACCGCCGAGCCGACCTGGAGCATGATGTGACAATCCCGTGACGACCGAGGCAGCCACCTCCGAAGCGCCTGCAACCGAGAGCGGGAACACGCGGCTCGCCGTCCTGCTCGCGATGGCGATGTTCGTGCTCGTCGTCGACACGTCGATCATGAACGTCTCGATCGCCGCGGTCGTCCACGACCTCGGGACGACGGCGAGCGGCGTCCAGTCGGCGATCGCGCTCGAGGCGCTCGTCTCGGCCGCCTTCATCCTGATCGGGAGCAAGGTCGGCGACCTGATTGGCCGGAAGCGCGCCTACGTGCTCGGGCTCCTCGGCTACGCCGTCGGCGCGCTGGCGATGGCGCTCGCACAGGGACTCACGGCGATGATCGTCTTCTGGGCGATCATCGGTGGCCTCGGCGCGTCGTTGCTCTTGCCGGCGATGCAGTCGCTCGTCCACGGCAACTTCGAGGGCGCTGCGCAGCGCAAGGCCTACGCGCTCGTCGGCGCGGCCGCCGCGATCGCGGCTGCGGTAGGGCCGCTCATCGGCGGCTTCATCACGACCTACCTGTCGTGGCGCATCGCGTTCCTCCTCGAGGACGTCGTGATCGTGATCGTGCTTTCCGGGATCAAGCTCGTCCGCGACGCGCCCTACACCGGGCCGCGAGAGATAGATCCGGTCGGGGCGGTCCTCTCCGTCGTCGGGATGGGCGGCATCGTGCTCGGCATCCTCGTCTGGCAGGAGGGCGGGACGGCGGTCGGTGCGCTGATCGCGCTCGGCGCGGCCGCGCTCGGAACGCTCGCCTGGTGGCTGCGACGACGCAAGCGTCAGGGCAAGGCGACGCTGCTCGACCCGGACCTGTTCAAGGCGCATCTCTTCCGGTTCGGCGTGTCGGGCCAGACGATGCAGCAGATCGCGCTCGGCGGCCTGATGATCGCGCTGCCGATCTACCTCCAGATGGTGCTCGAGTACTCCGCGATGGAAGCGGGGCTCTCGATCGCGCCGCTCTCCCTGACGATGTTCGGCGTCGCGCTGCTCGCAGGTCGGAAGGCCGGCTCGCGCCGGCCGGCGAGCATCATCCGGGCAGGGTTCCTCCTCCTCTGCGTCGGCGTCGTCGTTCTCATCCCGATCGTGCCGCGCGCGGACTCCGGCTGGTGGCTCGTCGTCCCCTTGATCATCGCCGGGGCCGGACTCGGCCTGCTCGTGTCCCAGCTCAACAACTACACGCTGTCCCCGATCTCGGAGGAGCGGGTCAGCGAGGCCGCCGGCGTCAACTCCGCAGGAGGCTCGTTCGGTCTCTCGTTCGGGTTGGCGTTCGCCGGCGCGATCATGCTGGCGACGTTGTCGCTCTCGTTCACCCACCTCTCCAACGAGAGCACCGTGCTGCAGCCGGACCAGAAACAGCAAGTGTCGAAGACGCTCGAGCACGACGCGGAAGTGATGAGCAACACGAAGCTCGAGCAGCAGCTCGCTGGTGAGTCCGAGGCCACGAAGGACGAGATCGTCAGCATCAACACGAAGGCGAGGCACCGTGCGCTTCAAATCGCGCTGCTGATCCCGCTGCTCGCGGGCCTCGCCGGGCTGTTCACGTCGTTCCGCATGATGCGGCTGCCCGACCCGCAATCGTCGAGTGCGGCCGAGGGCGTCGCGCCGGGCTAGGCCGCGGCGACTGCGCGGTCGACGTTGCCGTGGATGTGGTCGGCGCCGATCAGGTCGACGATCCCATCCGTGCGGAGCACGCGAAGGATGTGCGGCTTGACGCGCGCGAGCCGGAATGCGATCCCGTTCGACTCCGTGAGCCAGTGCAGTTCTGTCAGCTTCGATGCACCCTGTGAGTCGATGAAGTCGACGCCCTCGAGATCGAGCACGAGCGTCCGGACGCCGTCTCCGCCTTCGATCAGCTCGCGGACGCGGTTCTCGAGCGCCTCGGCAGTGGCGAAGAAGAGGCCCCCATCGAGGCGCACCACGGCGACGCCGGGGAAGGTCTCGTCGTCCGGATGCTCGTCGAGGTCGCGGAACACGTCGGTTCCCGCCTCGCGGCCGAGCACCGGCATCGGCGGCCGGGTCGCGACGTAGATCAGCCAGAGAATCGAGAGCGCGACGCCGATGACGACGCCGGCCAGCACTCCCGCCGACAGGACGCCGACGATCGCCGCCGACGCGACCCAGAAGTCGAAACGCGTGACTCGATAGAGCCGTCGCAGCTCGGCGAGATCGATCATGCCGAACACGACTGCATCGATGATCACGGCGCCGAGCACGGCCTTCGGCAGGTGTGAGAACACCGGCGCCAGCACGATCAGCGTCAGCAGCACGAGCACGCCGGTGGTGAGCGACGCGACCGGTGTCATCGCGCCCGCGGACTCGTTCAACGAGCTCGCGGACAGGCTCGTCGACACCGGCATTCCCTGGAACACGCCCGCGCCGATGTTGGCCATCCCCTGGGCGACGGACTCCTGGTCCACGTCGATCCGGTAGTGGTGCCGCGCGGCGAAGGCGCGCGCGTCTCCGGCCGTCTGGGAGAACCCGATCAGCAGCAGCGCGAACGCGGCGATGACGATCACCGCG
>DASPSY010000028.1:0-9999 GCA_035623685.1 Gaiellaceae bacterium | reverse complement strand
CACCTCGTCGTAGAAGTCGGTGGCCGTCATCGGTCGCAGTCGCCCATGACGGTGTCGAGGGAGCCGACCACGGCGATCATGTCGGCGACCAGCGCGTTCGACATGCAGGTCGCGGTCGCCTCGAGCGCGACGAAGGAGGGCGCGCGGAACTTGACGCGCCACGGCTTCGGTCCTCCGTCCGAGACGACGTAGCAGCCAGACTCTCCGCGCGGCGACTCGACCGCGACGTACACCTCGCCCTCCGGGACGCGATAGCCCTCCGTGACGATCTTGAAGTGGTGGATCAGGGACTCCATCGACGTGTGCAGCTCCTCGCGCGGCGGGAGCACGACCTTGCGGTCGTCCGCGATCCACGGCCCGTCCGGCATGCGCCGCAGCGCCTGGTCGACGATGCGCACGGACTCGCGCATCTCGTCGATGTGCACGCGGTACCGGTCGTAGACGTCGCCGTTGTGGTACACGGGCACGCGGAAGTCGACCTGGTCGTAGGCGAGATACGGCTGCGCTCGGCGGAGGTCCCAGTCGACGCCCGACCCGCGGAGCACCGGTCCCGACTGGCCGAGGGCGATCGCGTCCGCGGCAGAGAGCAGGCCGATCCCCTTCGTCCGCTCAAGCCAGATCGGGCTGCGGTCGACGAGGCCCTCGTAGTCGTCGATCCCCTTCGGCATCAGCTCGACGAACTTCGCGCACTCGTCGAAGAAGCCCGGAGGGATGTCCTCGGCGAGCCCGCCCGCCTGGAAGTAACGCGTGTGCATGCGCGTCCCGCCGACCAGCTCGAACAGGTCGAGGATGCGGTCGCGCTCGCGGAAGCAGTACCAGAACATCGAGATCGCGCCGAGCTCGAGCGCGGCCGTGCCGAGCCAGACGAGGTGCGAGTGGATCCGCGTCAGCTCGCACAGGAGCATGCGCATCCACGTCGCGCGCGGCGGCACCTCGAGCTCGAGCAGCTTCTCGATCGCGAGCACGAAGACGAGCTCGTTGTACTGGAACGAGACGTAGTCGATCCGCTCCGGGTACGTGATCGCCTTCCACCACGTCTTCTGCTCCATGCTCTTCTCGAAGCCGGTGTGCAGGTAGCCGATCACCGCCTCGAGTCCGACGACCTCCTCGCCGTTCAAGTCGACGACGAGACGCAGCACGCCGTGCGTCGATGGATGGTTCGGGCCGAAGTTGACACTGAGGATGTCGTCGCTGCCGCGTAGGTGCGGCGGGACCTCCAGCACGGTCGGGATCGGTCGCGGCACGCGCGTGCCTTCGTAGATCCCAGTGCGGTCCGGAGCGATCGCCATCACTCGGCCGGACTGAACCTGACGGGCTCGCCGCCGATCGGATAGTCCTTGCGCAGCGGGTGTCCCTCCCAGTCCTCGTCCATCAGGATCCGCTTGAGATTGGGATGTCCCTCGAAGTGGATCCCCATCAGGTCCCACGCCTCGCGCTCATGCCAATCGGCGGTCGGCCAGATCGAGACGACGCTCTGGACGGGCTCGCCGTCGTCTGCCCAGACCTGCACGCGGACACGCGGAGCGCCGCTGCGGATCCCGAGCAGGTGGTAGCTGACGCTGAAGCGCTTCGGCTTCTGGCCGGGGAGGCTCTGGTAGCCCTGTGTGTTCGGACGGTTCAGGTCACGGCCGGCGGCGGTGCCGATCGACCCGCTCACGCCGTTCGCGCCCCAGCCGAGGTAGTCCGTGGCGGCGACATCCGAGAGGAAGTCGAAGCCGAGCTCGTCCCGGAGGTAGATGCAGGCCTCGCGGAGTCGTGCCGGGTCGACGACGAGCGTCGTCTCTCCATGAGCGTGCTTCGTCTCGACGAGGCCGGGGACGCGCGCATATGCGCCGTCGGACGCGTCGGCCGCCACTAGTGCGCCACTCCGCGGAGCTCGTACGCGGGCGGCACGCCGGCGAGCACCTTCTCGTGCAGCCGGATGATCCCCTCCATCAGTGCCTCGGGCCGCGGTGGGCAACCGGGCACGTGAATGTCGACGGCGACGATCTTGTCGACGCCCTGGAGCGTGGTGTAGTTGTTGAACATCCCGCCGGAGCTCGCGCACGCGCCCATCGCGATCACCCACTTGGGCTCGAGCATCTGGTCGTAGACCTGTCGTAGCGGCGCCGCCATCTTGTGGACGACACGGCCGGAGACGATCAGCAGGTCGGCCTGGCGCGGCGAGGAGCGGAACGCTTCCATCCCGAAGCGCGCGATGTCGTAGCGCGCGGAGACGATCGACATCATCTCGATCGCGCAGCATGCGAGCCCGAACGTGTCGGGCCACATCGACTTCGTCTGCGCCCAGGCGACCGCCTTCTCCAGCGTCGTCAGGCCGAGAGCGTGCTCGAGCTGCTCGACCTCGCGCTCGAAGACGCCCGGACCCTTCGTCGGCCAGAGGACGCGCTCGGACTGGAGCCCCAGATCCCTGAGGCGCTGCGGCTCTACTGCCACTCCAGCGCTCCCTTACGCCAGACGTACACGTAGGCGATCACGAGGATGAGGATGAAGAAGAGAAACTCGAGGAACCCGAACCACGCGAGCGAGTGCAGGATCACTGCGAGCGGGTAGAGGAAGACGATCTCGATGTCGAAGACGATGAAGAGCATCGCGGTGAGGTAGAAGCTGACGGTGAAGCGCTGCTGCTTCGGGGGACCCGTCGACACGCCGGACTCGAACGGGATGGTGCGCGCTCGCGTGCGACGGCTCGGTCGCGTCGCGAATGCGAACGAGGCGAAGATCATCGAGAAGGGGATGATCAACGCGAACGCGCCGTAGATCAGGAACGGGAGCCAGTTGTCGAGCACCGCTTCCTCCCCTTGGAAGCGCCGGGGAACCTACCAGGTTCAGCGTAACGCCACGAAGTATCAGGGGAACGGCTCAACCGTGCCTGCGCCGAGTGTCACAAACTCGGGGGATTCCCGCCGCCGACCCGCTTGGGTACGATGGGACGGAGATGGAGATCCAGGAGCGCGTCGAGACCACGCCCCTGCTGTCGGTGACGCCGTCGGCCGCGGAGAAGATCAAGCAGCTGATGGCCGAGGAGACCGACGTCAGCGTGCTGCGCGTCGCCATCCAGGGCGGCGGCTGCTCGGGGTTCCAGTACGGCCTCGGCTTCGACCGCGGGCCGGTCGACGGGGACTACGAGCTCGAGCTCCACGGCGTCCACGTGGTCGTCGACCCGTTCAGCGCGCCCTACCTCCAGGGGGCCGAGGTCGACTACGTCGACTCGATCCAGCAGTCCGGGTTCGCGATCAACAACCCGAACGCCGTCTCCTCCTGCGGCTGCGGCCACTCCTTCCAGGTGGAGGAAGGCGACACCGAGGCCACGGTCGGCGGCTGCGGCTCCGGCTGCAGCGCGTAGAAGCCGAGCTTCGCGCCTTCTGATCTGCTACGCCGTTCGCGAGGGCGGTCGTGCCGCGGACGGATTTCCGGGTGGGTGATGGGCGGGCGAGTCGCCCAGGTCCGCGCGCCGCGACGGCCTTCGGCCCTTGTCGACGAGGTGGACGTCATGCTCGAGCGGTAGCTCCGCCGCTGGCGGCACGGAATACGATCGGTGAGATGAGCGCCCCGCTTCGCGTTGCCGTCGTCGGTTCCGGCCCCGCCGGCTTCTACGCGGCCGCGGCGCTGCTCGACGCCGACGTCCCGGTCGAGGTCGACGTGATCGAGCGCCTGCCGACGCCCTGGGGGCTCGTGCGGCTCGGGGTCGCCCCCGACCATCCGAAGCTGAAGACGGTGTCGCGTGCGTTCGAGCGCATCGCTGCGCGGCCGGGGTTCAGGTTCTTCGGGAACGTCGAGGTCGGCCGCGACCTCTCTCACGGCGACCTCATGCGCCTGTACGACGCCGTCGTCTACGCGGTCGGGGCACAGACCGACCGCCGGCTCGGCATCCCGGGCGAGGAGCTTCCCGGCTCGTGGTCCGCAACCGAGCTCGTGGCCTGGTACAACGGCGACCCCGACTTCCAGGAGCGCGTCTTCGACCTCGACGTCGAGCGGGCCGTCGTGATCGGGAACGGGAACGTCGCGCTCGACGTCGCGCGAATGCTCGCGTTGACACCGGACGAGCTGGCACCGACCGACGCGACCGACGCGTCGATCAAGGCGATCGGCGAGTCCTCGCTCCGCGAGATCGTCGTCGTCGGTCGACGCGGACCGGCGCAGGCGTCGTTCACGACCGTCGAGCTGAAGGAGCTCGGTGAGCTCGCCGGCGCGGACGTCGTCGTCGACCCGAACGATCTCGAGCTCGATGCGACCAGCACCGCAGCGCTCGAGCACGACGCGAACGCGCGTCGGAACCTCGACGTTCTTCGCGAGTTCGCAGGAAGGACGCCGGGAAGCAAGCCGATCACCCTGCGGCTGCGCTTCCTCCTCTCGCCGGTTGCGCTGCACGGGCGGGAACGGGTCGAGTCGATCGAGCTCGCGCACAACAGGCTCGAGGACCGGGACGGGCGTCTCGTCGCGGTGCCGACAGACGAGCGTGAGACGATCGAGTGCGGGCTCGTGTTCCGCAGCGTCGGCTATCGCGGCGTCGCTCTGCCCGACGTCCCGTTCGACGAACGACGCGGGACGATCAGCAACGACTGCGGCCGTGTGCTCACGGCAGACGGCACTCCTTTGTCCTCCGTCTACTGCGCCGGCTGGATCAAACGCGGCCCGACGGGGATCATCGGCACCAACAAGAAGGACGCGAACGAGACGGTCGCCGGTCTGCTGGAGGACGTGGCCGCGGGACGGATCGTCCATCGAGACGACGTCACCACCCGGGGGCTCGAGACGCTCTTGGCCGAGCGCGGTGTGCGGCCCGTGCTGTACGCGGGCTGGACCGCGATCGACGAGGTCGAGCGAGCCGTCGGCGAGAAGCACGGGCGACCGCGCGTGAAGCTCGTCTCCTGGGACGAGCTGCTCGAGGCAGCCGAGCGCATGGCTGTCGAGCCGGTCTAGGAGACTTGCGGCCGGAGCGCCTCGAGCAGGAGCTCGGCGTCGAGCGCGTGCACGGTGCGACCCTTGAAGCCGGTTGCCGTCTCAGCCGCGAGCAGCGCGTTCAGGATCGCCTCCTCGGTTGCGTCGACGACCGCCTCGAACAACATGTCGATCCGTTCGTTCGGGAGCATCCTGACCGCAACTGGTCCGTCGTCGCCCGTGAGCCCGGTGTTGCCCGATGCGAAGGCGAAGAAGAGATCGCCGCTCGAGTTCTCGCCGAGGCCGCCCATGCGGCCGACGCCGATCCCGGCGCGCTGCGCCAGCCGGTCGCATTGGTGTGGCAGGAGCGGCGCGTCCGTCGCGACGATGACGATGATCGAGCCGCCGTCGTCGTACCTCGGCAACGGGATCCGCTCGCCGACCAGCTCACCGACGGGAACGCCGTTGACGCGAAACCGGCGCCTTCGCCCATGATTGGCCTGCACGAGGACGCCGACGACGTAGTCGCCCGCGCGGCGCGACGCCGTCCCGATCCCGCCCTTGAACCCGTGGCAGATCATCCCGGTGCCCCCGCCCACGCACCCTTCGTCGACGACGCCCGCAGCAGCGGACGCGAGCGCGAGCCGCGTGTGCTCGGCAGTGACGTGCTGGCCCATCGCGTCGTTGAGGAAGCCATCCCAGGTCTCGCCGACGACTGGGAGCGACCACGCGTCGTCATCGGCGCTCTCGGCTGCGATCGCGTCGCGCACGACGCCGACGCTGAACGTGTTGGTGATGCCGATCGGAGTCGTGAGGCAGCCCGACTCACGCACCCACTCGAGGCCGGTCAGCTCGCCGTTGCCGTTCAAGCGGTGGCAGCCCGCGAACAGCGGGAGCTCGCGCGGCACGACGACGGTTACTCCGGTGCGCACGTCGTCGCCCGCGATCACGGTCGTGTGGCCGACGCGCACACCCTCGACGTCCGTGATCGCATCGTGCGTCCCCGGTTCGAGCTCGCCGATTCGGATCCCGAGGTTGGGCGCACGCACGCCGCAAGTAAACTCGATCACGTGGTGCAGACCGAGACGGGACGTCAGCTGTGGGGGCCCGAGACGGCGAAGGCGATCGCCAACTTCCCCGTCTCTGGCGAGCCGATCCCGGCTTCCGTCGCGCGCTGGCTCGGCAGGATCAAGGCTGCGGCCGCACGCGTGAACGCCGAGCTCGGCCTCCTCGCCGACGGCAAGGCCGGGCGCATCGCCGAGGCGGCCGACCGTGTCGCCGCCGGCGAGCTCGACGACCAGTTCCCGATCGACGTCTTCCAGACCGGCTCGGGAACCTCGTCGAACATGAACGCGAACGAGGTGATCGCGTCGCTCGCCGGTGAGGACGTCCATCCGAACGACGACGTGAACATGGGACAGTCGTCGAACGACGTCTTTCCGTCCGCGGTCCACCTCGCCGCGCTCGACGAGATCGTGAACGAGCTGCTGCCGGCGTTGCAGCGTCTCGCCGACTCGCTGCAGGCGAAGGCGGCAGAGTTCGACGACGTCGTCAAGTCGGGTCGCACGCACCTGATGGACGCGGTACCGGTCACGCTCGGCCAGGAGTTCTCGGGCTACGCGGCGCAGGTGCGCCAGGGATACGACCGCATCGGGGGGACGCTCGAGCGGCTCGGGCAGATACCCCTCGGCGGCACGGCGACGGGCACCGGCCTGAACACACACCCCGAATTCGCGGCGCGCGTCCGTCGGCGTCTGTCGGAGGAGACCGGCCTCACCGTCTCGGCTCCCGCGGACCCGTTCGAGGCGCAGGCGGCACGCGACGGCCTCGTCGAGGCGTCGGCCGCGCTGCGCACCGTCGCCGTCTCGCTGACGAAGATCGCGAACGACCTGCGCCTGATGGCCTCAGGGCCGCGGGCGGGGCTGGCCGAGATCGTCCTCCCCGAGCTTCAAAAGGGCAGCTCGATCATGCCGGGGAAGGTCAACCCGGTGATCCCGGAGGTCGTGACGCAGGTCGCTGCGCAGGTGATCGGCAACGACTCGGCGATCGTGATCGGAGGGATGCAGGGGCACTTCGAGCTCAACGTCTTCGTGCCGATGCTCGCCCGCAACTTGCTCCAGTCGATCAAGCTCCTCACGTCGGCGTCGCGCCTGCTCGCCGACAGGTGCGTCGACGGCATCCAGGCGAACCGCGAGACCTGCGAGCGGTACGCAGAGCTGACGCTGTCGGCCGCGACCGCGCTGAACCCCTACATCGGCTACGACGCGGCCGGCGAGATCGTCAAGGAGTCCGCGTCCTCAGGCCGCTCGCTGCGCGAGGTCGCGCGCGACCGCGGCGTGGCCGACGACGTGCTCGACGAAGCGCTCGACTACCGCGCGATGGCGAAGCCGCACGAGCGGCGCGACGACGCCGGCTAGCTCGAGCCGATCGCGAACCGCGTCCGCATCACCAGCGCTCCCTTTCGCACCGACAGCGGGTAGGTGCCCGCCTTCGCCGGGTTCCCGATCCCGGCTGCAGGCACGAACACGACCGACGTTCGGCCTGGAGCGATCACCATGCACTGGATTCCCTGCGGGCGCGGCAGCGTGATCGTGACGCGGGTCTCCGACACGGAGACGGCCGGGACCGGCTTACCGGCGAGCAGCACGTGCGCGGCTGCGATCCGTTTCGGCACGTGCATCCCGGCGGGGAACGAGACGACGAGCCGTCCGGGGCCGGGATTGCCGCACTGCATCTCGTAGCGCAGCCGCAACGTCACCGTCACGGAGCGCGCGGCGGCACGATGCGACGAGAGCCCCACCGCGACCGACCCCGATGGGGCTGCGGCTGCGGGCACGGCGAAAGCGAGCAGCGCGAGCACCGCTCCAGCGCACGTCTTCACCCAGCCGAGTGTACGTACGCAGGTTGAAAAAGGGCAACAGCTTGTGCAGCATGCGGCCCACACCTCTGCCGGGGGAGGGACTCCCGGCGGTGCCAGGACAAAGGGGGAAGACTTGACGAACGTTCGTCTGCTCGCGCATCGACCGCGCCTTCGCCGGCTCGCCGCAGCGACCGCGCTCGCACTGATCGTTCTCGCGATCGCCGCTCTCGGAGGCGGCGCACGCCCGGCTGCCGCGCTGCGAGGCGGAGTCGTGACGCCCGCCGTGGGCGCGCATCCGCAGTACCTGAAAGTGGGCTCCTTTCCTGCGAAACAACCGCCGCCGGGAACAGTCCTGTTCCCGTGCCAGGACAACTCGCAGTCGAATCCGCCCGCCACCGTCGTCTGTTACGGCCCGGATCAGATCCGTGCCGCGTACGGCGTCCGTCAGCTGCAGAACCAGGGGATCAACGGACGAGGGCGCACGATCGTGATCATCGACGCCTTCGGCAGTCCGACGATCGCATCCGACCTCGCGACGTTCAACGCAGCCTGGGGGTTGCCCAGCTCGACGCTCAACGTGATCGCCCCGTACGGCGTCGCTTCGACCGATCCCGACAACGCGCTCGGCTGGGCGATCGAGACGTCGCTCGACGTCCAGTGGGCCCACGTGATCGCGCCGAAGGCGACGATCGACCTCGTCGTCGCGAGATCCGACAGCGATCCCGACATCCTCAAGGCGACCAAGTACGCGATCTCCAACAACCTCGGAGACGTGATCTCGCAGAGCTACGGCGAATCCGAGAGTTGCGTCGACCCGGGCATCCTCAACTCGCAACACGCGCTGTTCGATCAGGCGACGGCGAAGGGCACGTCGATCTTCGCCTCGTCGGGCGACGAGGGCGCAGCGGGGTTCAGCTGCGACGGCAACTCGTTCATCAAGGACGTTTCGAATCCCGCGAGCGACCCTGACGTCACCGCGGTCGGCGGAACGAGCCTCACTGCCGACGCGGTCACGGGCGCGTACGAGTCCGAGACGACCTGGAACGAGACGATCGCGTTCCTGTCACAGGGCGACGGGCCGACGGCGAGCGGCGGCGGCTTCAGCTCGATCTACAAGCGCCCCTCTTACCAGGCGTCGGCGATCAGCGATCCGCGTTACCGCGGGCTGCCCGACGTCGCGTACAACGCCGGCATCAACGGCGGCGTGCTCGTCTTCATCACCGACCCCGCCGACAGCACGCTCGTCGACGTCTACGTCGTCGGCGGCACGAGCGCGGGCTCGCCGCAGTGGGCCGCGCTCGCCGCGCTCGCCGACCAGGAGGCGGGCTCGCGGCTCGGGAGCATCAACGGGCCGCTGTATCAGCTCGGCACCGGACACTCGGCGTCGAAGTACTTCCACGACATCACCACCGGGAACAACAGCATCCCGCGCCTCAAGGGGTTCGCGGGGACGCCCGTCTCCGGCTACAAGGCCGGGCCGGGCTGGGATGCCGCGACCGGCCTCGGCACGCCGCGCGCGGACAACCTCGTCCCTGCGCTGGCTCAGGCCGGCAGCTAATCGACTCACGGCGGGGTGGGGATCACGCGGTTCCCGCCCCGTCGGCTTCTTGTGACGCCTGCACGATCTCGGCATGTGATACTTGACTCCCGGCAAGCCGCCCCCCGGGCCTCGCGAAGCCGTTCACGCAGGCCTCCCTGGCCGATGGGCAGGCGTCTTGTCCCGCAGCGCGAAGCGTCACGGCAACGACATCCGGTCGAGGGGCCGGTCCAAATGTCAGCTGCCTTGTTCCGAAAGGGGAGAGCGTGAAAGCACTGAAGCGCCGCGCGCCGCTCGCGGCCGCAGCACTTTTCATCGGCCTTGCCGTCGTCTCGACGGGTGTCGCCGCAAAGAATCCATCCCTGAATGCGACGCCGGTCCCCGGTGGCACGATTCCGCTCAAGAAGCCCGCGGGCAACCAGCAGACGACCGTCGTCGTCCAGCTCGCGGGCGATCCGGTCACCGTCGTCGATGCGAACGCGACGACGCCGCTCACGCAGGCACAGAAGAACACGCTGATCGGTCAGCTGAAGGCGAAGCAGGCGCCGGTCGAGGCGAGCATCAAGTCGATCGGCGGGATGGTGCTCAACAGCTACCAGTCCGCCTACAACGGCATCAAGGTCCTGATCCCCGCGAACAAGACGAGCCAGCTCGCGTCGATCAGCGGAGTGATCGGGGTCCACGCGCTCCCGGTCGTGAAGCCGGACAACATCCACGGCGT
>DASPSY010000073.1:0-42576 GCA_035623685.1 Gaiellaceae bacterium | reverse complement strand
TCGGCCGCATCCTCCAGATGCACGCGAACCACCGAGAGGAGCGCGACGAGATCGGCGCGGGCGAGATCGCGGCCGCGGTCGGGCTCAAGGACACGACGACGGGGGACACGCTCGCGATCGACACGGCCCCGATCAAGCTCGAGTCGATGACGTTCCCTGACCCGGTGATCTCGGTCGCCGTGGAGCCGAAGTCGAAGGCGGACCAGGACAAGCTCTCACAGGGGCTCACGCGACTCGCCGAGGAGGACCCGACCTTCCGCGTCCGCACGGACGAGGAGACGGGGCAGACGCTGATCGCCGGCATGGGCGAGCTCCACCTCGAGATCATCGTCGACCGCCTCAAGCGCGAGTTCAGCGTCGACGCCAACGTCGGCCGCCCGCAAGTCGCGTACCGCGAGACGTTCGGACGGCCCGTCGAGAAGGTCGAGGCGAGGTTCGTCCGCCAGACAGGCGGGCGCGGGCAGTACGGACATGCGGTGATCAACGCCGAGCCGATGGACCCGGGCGACGGCTACGAGTTCGTCGACCGGATCGTCGGCGGGAAGATCCCGAAGGACTACATCCCCGCCGTCGATCTCGGCATCCAGGAGGCGATGGAGTCGGGAGTGCTCGCGGGCTATCCCGTCGTCGACGTCAAGATCGAGCTCGTCGACGGCTCGTACCACGACGTCGACTCGAGCGAGCTCGCGTTCAAGGTGGCGGGGTCGATGGCGTTCAAGGAGGCGATGAAGCGCGCCAAGCCGAAGCTGCTCGAGCCGACGATGGCGGTCGAGGTGATCACGCCCGAGGAGTACCTCGGTGACGTGATGGGGAACCTCAACTCGCGCCGCGGCCGCGTCGAGAGCCTCGAGCCTGTCGGCAACGCGCAGGTGATCCGCGCGAGCGTCCCGCTCGCGGAGATGTTCGGGTACGCGACCGACCTGCGCTCGATGACGCAGGGTCGCGCGGAGTTCACGATGCAGTTCGACCATTACGAGGAAGTCCCGCAGTCGATCGCGACGGAGATCGTCGCGTCGGACGCGTAGGAAACGAGGAAGGAGAGGCATGGCAAAGCAGAAGTTCGAGCGGACGAAGCCGCATCTCAACATCGGCACGATCGGTCACATCGACCACGGCAAGACGACGCTCACCGCGGCGATCTCGAAGGTGCTCCACGAGAACGGCACGTCGGGCACCGAGGTGCGCGACTTCGCGTCGATCGACAACGCTCCCGAGGAGAAGGCTCGCGGCATCACGATCAACACGTCGCACGTCGAGTACGAGACGGAGAACCGCCACTACGCGCACGTCGACTGCCCGGGCCACGCGGACTACATCAAGAACATGATCACGGGCGCCGCCCAGATGGACGGGGCGATCCTCGTCGTCTCCGCCGCGGACGGCCCGATGCCGCAGACGCGGGAGCACATCCTGCTCGCCAGGCAGGTCGAGGTGCCGTCGATCGTCGTCGCGCTGAACAAGGCCGACATGGTCGACGATCCCGAGCTGCTCGAGCTAGTGGAGATGGAGGTGCGCGAGCTGCTCTCCAAGTACGAGTTCCCCGGCGACGACATCCCCGTGATCCAGGTCTCGGCGCTGAAGGCGCTCGAGGGCGACGGCGAATGGACGCCGAAGATCCTCGAGCTGATGAGCGCCGTCGACGAGTACGTCCCGGAACCCGTCCGCGACGTCGACAAGCCGTTCCTGATGCCGATCGAGGACGTGTTCACGATCACCGGCCGCGGAACCGTCGTCACCGGGCGCATCGAGCAGGGCAAGATCGAGTCGGGCAACGACGTCGAGATCGTCGGGATCCATCCCGAGGTTGCGAAGACCGTCGTCACCGGGCTCGAGATGTTCCAGAAGACGCTCGACTACGCGCAAGCCGGGGACAACGCCGGCGCGTTGCTCCGCGGCGTCAAGCGCGAGGAGGTCGAGCGCGGCCAGGTGCTGGCGAAACCGGGCTCGATCACCCCGCACACGCACTTCAAGGCCGAGGTGTACGTCCTCTCGAAGGACGAGGGTGGCCGCCACACGCCGTTCTTCAACAACTACCGCCCGCAGTTCTACTTCCGCACGACGGACGTCACGGGCGCGATCAAGCTCCCGGACGGCCAGGAGATGGTCATGCCGGGCGACAACACGAACATGGAGGTCGAGCTGATCCAGCCGATCGCCATGGACCAGGGGCTTCGCTTCGCCGTCCGCGAGGGCGGCCGCACCGTGGGTGCGGGCGTGGTCACCGACATCATCAAGTAGCGAGGGACGAAGGAAAGGGAGCGCCGGCTCGCAGATGGCACAGAAGATCCGAATCCGCCTGAAGGGCTACGACCACCAGCAGCTCGACCGATCGGCTCAGTCGATCGTCGAGACGGCCCAGCGAACCGGCGCGACCATCACCGGACCCGTGCCGCTGCCCACGGAGAAGAACGTCTATTGCGTGATCCGCTCTCCATTCGTGGACAAGGACTCGCGGGAGCACTTCGAGGTGCGCACGCACAAGCGTTTGATCGACATCCACTCGCCGACGCCGAAAACGGTCGACTCGCTCATGCGGCTCGACCTGCCGGCTGGCGTCGACATCGAGATCAAGCTGTAGGGAGCCGTGAAGGGAATCGTCGGCAAGAAGCTCGGCATGATGCGCGTCTTCGACGGGGAGACCGGCGACGTCACACCGGTCACCGTGATCGAGGCACAGCCGTGCCCGGTCGTGCAGGTGAAGACCGTGGACGGCGACGGCTACGACGCCGTGCAGATCGCGTTCGACTCGGTCGCGGAGCGCAAGCTCACGAAGGCCGAGCTCGGCCATCTCCAGAAGGCCGGGGCCGACGGCGCGTACCGGCACCTCGTCGAGCTGCGGGGGCCGAGCGAGCTCCTCGTCGGCGAGTCCGTGAGCGTCGAGGCGTTCGAGCCGGGGGACAAGGTGAAGGTCAGCGGTATCTCGCACGGCAAGGGGTTCGCAGGGACGATCAAGCGGCACAACTTCAAGCGCGGCCCGAAGACGCACGGCTCGCACAACATCCGCGCCCCCGGCTCGGTCGGCGCGTCGGCGACGCCGTCCCGTGTCTTCAAGGGCGTGCGCATGGCGGGCAGGATGGGCGGGAAGCGAGTCACGCAGATCGGGCTCGTCGTTCACGAGGTCGACGCCGAGCGCAATCTCCTGTTCGTCAAGGGCTCCGTTCCGGGCCCGAAGAACGCCTACGTCGAGGTGCGGGAGGAGGCGCGCTAGTGGCTGCGCCCAAGGCACCGCTGCTCGACGCCGACGGCAAGAAGTCGAAGGACGTCACGCTGGACGCCGCGATCTTCGGCGTGGAGGTGAAGTCACACGTCCTCCACGAGACGGTGCGCGCCGAGCTCAACGCCGATCGCGCGGGCACGCGCGGCGCGAAGTCGCGCGGACTCGTCTCGGGCGGTCGCGCGAAGCCCTGGCGCCAGAAGGGAACCGGGCGAGCACGTGCGGGCAGCTCGCGCGCACCTCACTGGCGCGGCGGCGGCGTCGCGTTCCCGCCGGGGATGCGCAGGTTCGACGTCAAGGTGAACCGCAAGGCGCGACGCTCGGCGCTTCGAGGCGCGCTCTCGTCGCACGCGTCCAACGGGACGCTCGGTCTCCTCGAGGCCTCCGGGTTCGAGCGGCCTTCGACGAAGCAGGCGGTCGGTGTGCTGTCGGCGTGGGGGAAGGACGCGCCGGTCGTGGTGGTTGCGACCGACGACGAGCAGAACGTGATCAAGTCGTTCCGGAACCTCGACCGCGTCGTCGTCACGGCTCCGAGCGAGCTCGGCGTCGCCGCCGTCGTCTGGGCGCGCTCGCTGCTCGTGACGCAGGGCGCCCTGCCACTCGTTCAGGGGAGGGCTACCTGATGTCGCTCCATCCCAACGAGGTGCTGCTCGAGCCCGTGGTCACGGAGAAGGCCTACGCGGGCGTCGAAGTCGGCAAGTATGCGTTCCGCGTCCACCCGGATGCGCACAAGACGCAGATCCGCCAGGCGGTCGAGCAGCTGTTCGAGGTGAAGGTCGAGCGCGTGAACGTGTCGATGGTGCAGCCGAAGCCGAAGCGGCGCGGCGTGCACCGCGGAACCCGGCCCGGCTGGAAGAAGGCCGTCGTCCAGCTCCGTGCGGGCGACACGATCGAGCTCTTCGGAGGAGTGCACGCGTGATGACGTGGGGGGTGACACGTGGCGCTTCGTAGGTACAAGCCGACCAGCGCGGGCCGGCGCTTCATGAGCATCTCGACATTCGAAGAGGTGACGAAGCGCAAGCCCGAGAAGGCGCTCACCGAGAAGCTGACGAAGAAGGGCGGGCGCAACAACTCCGGCCGCATCACCATGAGGCACCAGGGTGGTGGCCACAAGCGCCGCTACCGCGTGATCGACTTCAAGCGCGACAAGGACGGCGTGCCCGCGCGCGTCGCCCACATCGAGTACGACCCGAACCGCTCGGCGCGCATCGCGCTGCTCCACTACGCGGACGGTGCGAAGGCCTACATCCTCGCGCCCGCGCGCCTCCGCGTCGGGGCGACGGTCGAGTCAGGGCCCGGCGCCGACATCCGGCCGGGCAACGCGCTCCCGCTCGCCAACATCCCGACGGGGACGCTCGTCCACAACGTCGAGCTGAAGCCAGGGAAGGGCGGACAGCTCGCGCGCAGTGCCGGCTCGGGGATCCAGCTCGTGGCGAAGGACGAAGGTCACGGGGTGCTGCGCTTGCCGTCCGGTGAGATGCGCCGCGTGCCGCTCACCTGCCGCGCTACCGTCGGCCAGGTCGGCAACGTCGACCACGAGAACATCAGCGGCGGCAAGGCAGGGCGAAGCCGCTGGCAAGGGAAGCGTCCGACCGTCCGCGGCTCGGCGATGAACCCCGTCGACCACCCGCACGGCGGCGGCGAGGGCAAGTCGAAGGGCGGGCGGCACCCGGTGACGCCGTGGGGCGTGCCCACCCTGGGCAAGCGGACGCGCCGCAAGCACAAGGAATCCGACCGCCTGATCGTGCGTGGCCGCAGGCGCGGGAAAGAGAAGAGATGAGCCGGAGCTCCAAGAAGGGACCGTTCGTCGAGGAGCGGCTGATGAGCCGCATCGAGTCGATGAACGAGAGGAACGAGAAGCGGATGATCCGCACCTGGTCGCGGACGTCGACGATCTTCCCCGAGATGGTCGGGCACACGATCGCCGTCCACGACGGCCGCAAGCACGTGCCCGTGTTCATCTCCGAGCAGATGGTCGGTCACAAGCTCGGCGAGTTCGCGCCCACGCGGACGTTCCGCGCGCACTCGGGTGACCGGAAGTCCGAGGTGAAGAAGCGGACATGAGCACGGTCGAGGCGGAGCAGAGAGGGAACCACGACGTGGTGCAGGCACAGGCAAAGTGGGTGCGCTCCTCCGCGCGCAAGGCGCGGCTCGTCACGGACTTGATCCGGGGCCGAACGGTGCCGGAGGCGCGCACGATCCTCGCCTTCTCGGAGCGCGCCGTCGCGCGCGACATCGAGCGCGTGCTCCACTCCGCGGTCTCGAACGCGGAGGCGAACCACAATCTGATCGGCGACAACCTCGTCGTCGTCGCCGCATACGCAGACGAGGGTCCTACGATGAAGCGCTGGCGCGCACGCGCGCGCGGGCGCGTCGCCCGGATCCGCAAGCGCACGTGTCACATAACGGTCCGTCTGCAGGAGCCCTTGCCACAGAGCGAACCGAAGCGCCGGAAGGCGCGCTCGACCTCGGCGAAGACGAAGCCGGCCGCCAAGAAGGCCGGTACGAAGAAGTCCACGACCGCGCAGAAGTCGAAGACGAGCTCGCGGCCGAAGAAGAAGGAGGCCGCGGCCTAATGGGTCAGAAGGTTCACCCCGGTGGGATGCGCGTGGGCGTCATCCACGACTGGAAGTCGAATTGGTACACGGGCAAGAAGGAGTTCCCGGAGTACCTGATCGAGGACATCAAGATCCGCGAGCACATCAACAACAAGCTCGCGCACGCCGGCCTGTCCGACATCCTGATCCGGAAGGACAAGCAGCGGATCACGGTCGACATCTACACCGCGCGGCCGGGAATCGTGATCGGCAAGTCGGGCGTCGAGGTCGACGCGCTCCGTAAGGAGCTGCACGCGCTGACCAAGAAGAACGTCCACATCAACATCAACGAGATCAAGCGCCCCGAGCTCGATGCGAAGCTCGTCGCGCAGTCGATCGCGGAGCAGCTGCAGAACCGCGTCAGCTTCCGGCGCGCGATGAAACGCGCGCTCGCCTCGGGCATTCGCTCTGGGGCGAAGGGCATCCGCATCCAGTGCGGCGGACGGCTCGGCGGAACGGAGATGAGCCGCTCCGAGGCGTACTCGGAAGGGCGCGTCCCGCTGCACACGATCCGCGCGGACATCGACTACGGCTTCGTCGAGGCGAAGCTCCCCTTCGGCCGCATCGGCGTGAAGGTGTGGATCAACAAGGGCGAGATCATGCCGGAGGGCTACGGCGGCCTCGACACCGAGAAGGACGTCCGGCTCGGCGAACAGGACCAGGCACGCCGCAGGCGCGGCGCCGCGCAGGAGGGCCTCGGTGCCTCGCGCGAGGGCGGCCGCGACCGCCAGCGCGACCGCGAGGGTCTCGGCCCCGTCCGTCCGCAGCGCCGGCGAGGCGGAGGTACAGGCGCCCGCGCCCAGGGCGGCCGCGGTGGACGTCCAGGTTCGCGTGACCGCGCCCGGGGCCAGGACCGGGCGGAGTCGCAGGCTCCGGCCGCGGACGAGCAGCAGACCGCGGACCCGCAGGTCGAGACGCCGCCGCCCACAGCGCAGGCGCCGACGACCGCGGCCGAGGCTCAGCCAGGGGCGGCCGAGGAGAAGAAGCCGAGGGCCGCCAAGCCGAAGGCCGAGGCACCGGCGCCCGAGGCGGAGGCCGCGAAGCCGAAGCGGAAGCCGCCCGCACGGAAGAAGACCGAGGACGCCGGCTGATGCTGCTGCCGAAGAAGACGAAGTACCGCAAGTACCAGCGCGGCCGCAGGGCCGGGCTGTCGAAGGGTCAGACAACCGTGCAGTTCGGCGACTACGGCCTGAAGGCGCTCGAGGACGGCTGGGTGACGAACCGGCAGATCGAGGCGGCACGAATCGCGATGACGCGCAAGATCAAGCGCGGCGGGAAGGTCTGGATCAACGTCTTCCCGGACAAGCCGGTCACGCAGAAGCCCGCCGAGACGAGGATGGGCTCCGGCAAGGGCTCCCCCGAGCACTGGGTGGCTGTGGTGAAGCCCGGACGCGTGATGTTCGAGCTCGCCGGCGTCCCCGAGCCGCTCGCCAGGGAGGCGCTTCGCCTCGCCGGCAACAAGCTGTCCCTGAAGACCCGAGTCGTTGCGCGGGAGGCGAGCCTCTTTGAAGCCTAGGGACCTGAGAGACATGACGGACGAGGAGCTGGAGGACGCGTTGCACGACCGGCGCCAGGAGCTCTTCAACCTGCGCTTCCAGTCCGTCACGGGAGCGCTCGACAGCACGGCGCGCCTGAAGACGACGAAGCGTGAGATCGCGCGGATCCTGACGATCCGACACGAGCGCGAGGACCAGATCGGAAACCGGTGATGGCAGAGGACACAGAGAACCAGGACGTGGCAGAGACGCCGGCCGAGGAGTCGGAGGTCTCGGAGACGCCGAACGGCGAGTCGCCTACGGACGAGGCGTCGACGGAGGCGGCCGAGGTCGCCCCGGACGACACGCCCGCCGAAGCGGAGGGCGAGCCGCAGGCTGCCGAGGAGAAGAAGAAGCGGAAGCGCGTTCCGCGCGCGCTTCGGCGCAAGCGCACGAAGCCGGTGCGCGAGCGCCCGGCCCAGCGCAAGCCGATCACCCGTACGCCGAAGCCCGTGTCGGAGCGTCATGCACGCCAGGAGCGACGCGGCGTCGTCGTCTCGAGCGCGATGGACAAGACGATCGTCGTCAAGGTCGACACGATCAAGGCGCACTCGCGGTACAAGAAGGTCGTCCGCCGCTCGACGAAGTTCCACGCGCACGATCCGCAGAACCAGGCGAACGTCGGGGACATCGTGCTGATCGTCGAGACGCGTCCGTACTCGAAGACGAAGAACTGGCGCCTCGCGCAGGTGGTGGAGGCCGCGAAGTGATGGAGGCTCGCTCAGTGATGACGGCGACCGTCCCCACATCTCGCGCCGTCTCGGCCGCTGCGAGGCGGCGCGACGCCATGTCCTCGGTCGCGCACGTTGCCTCCGGCCACGCACGTTCGTTGCGTCCTTGCCTCGCTGGCTTTTCGCGGCTAGCCGGCACGACCTGTTCAGAGGGGCGCCTGTGATCCAGCAGGAGACCAGACTCCGGGTCGCGGACAACACCGGTGCGCGCGAGCTGCTCTGCATCCGGGTGAAAGGCGGCTCCCGCCGTCGCTACGCCCGCGTCGGCGACATCATCGTCGGCACCGTCAAGCAGGCCGCACCGCAGGCGGCCGTCAAGAAGGGTGAGGTCGTGCAAGCGGTCGTCGTCCGGACGAAGAAGCCGTTCGGGCGAAACGACGGCACGACGATCGCCTTCGACGAGAACGCTGCCGTGATCATCGACAACCAGCGGAACCCGCGCGGGACCCGCATCTTCGGACCGGTCGCCCGCGAGCTCCGAGAGAAGAACTTCATGAAGATCGTCAGCCTCGCCCCGGAGGTGCTCTGACCATGCAGACAATGCGCGTCCGGAAGGGCGACCTCGTCCACATCCTGAGCGGCAAGGACCGCGGCAAGCAGGGCCACGTGATCATCGCGTACCCGAAGGAGGGCAAGGTCGTCGTCGAGAACGTCAACCTCGTCAAGCGGCACACGAAGCCGCGGCCGGTGCAGAACACGAGCCGGATCAGCGGCACGACGATGACGCCCGGCGGCGTGATCGAGCGGCCCGCGCCGCTCCCGGTCGGCAGGGTGATGCTCGTTTGTCCGGTCTGCAAGCGCCCGACTCGCGTCGGTGTAAAGGACAAGGAATCGCACGGAGCGCAGGTGAAGGTGCGCGTCTGCAGGCGCGCGGACTGCGGCCAGGAGATCGACCGGTAATGGCGAGAACGCGCCAATCCCAGCAGAAGGACACGAACGGGTACGCGCCGCGCATGAAGACCATGTACGAGCAGGAGCTGCGCGCACGTCTGAAGGACGAGCTCGGCGTCTCGACGGTCATGCGGGTCCCACGGCTCGAGAAGATCACGCTGAACATGGGCGTCGGCGAGGCGAAGACCGACGCGAAGGCGCTCGACTCGGCAATCGAGGAGCTGACGACGATCGCCGGGCAGCGCGCGCAGGTGCGACGCGCCCGCAAGTCGATCGCGCAGTTCAAGATCAGAGAGGGAATGCCGATCGGGGCGCGCGTGACGCTGCGCGGTGCGCGCATGTACGAGTTCCTCGACCGCCTCGTGTCGATCGCGTTGCCGCGCATCCGCGACTTCCGGGGCCTGAATCCCCGTGCGTTCGACGGCCGCGGGAACTTCTCGCTCGGTATCACCGAGCAGATCATCTTTCCGGAGATCAACTACGACGACATCCAGCAGGTCCGTGGGCTGGACGTCGCGATCACGACCACGGCGACGACGGACGAGCAGGGGCTCGCGCTGCTGCGCGGCCTCGGCCTCCCGTTCGCCGAGGATGGACGAGAAAGGGAGTAGGGATGAGGTCGCAGGAGTCGCGGCGTGGCTAAGACGTCGCTCAGGGTCAAGCAGACGCGCCCGCAGAAGTACAAGGTGCGCAACTACACGCGCTGCAACCGCTGCGGGCGGCCGCGCGCCGTCTTCCGCAAGTTCGGTCTCTGTCGGATCTGCCTGAGGGAGCTCGCGCACCAGGGCGTGATTCCCGGGATGACGAAGTCGTCGTGGTGAACGATGCTGACTGATCCCGTCGCCGACATGCTCGCCCGCATCCGCAACGCGAACAAGGCGCTGCACGAAGAGGTGACCATGCCGTCCTCCCGCCTCAAGGCCGAGATCGCGCGCATCCTCAAGGAGGAGGGCTACATCTCGAACTACGTCGTCAGGAAGGGCGAGAGCTTCGATACCCTGGTGATCCAGCTGAAGTACGGCCGGAGCCGCGAGCGGGTGATCACGGACCTGAAGCGCGTCTCGAAGCCCGGCCGCCGCATCTACGCGCGCAAGGACCGCCTGCCGCGCGTGCTCGGCGGGATGGGCGTGGCGATTCTGTCGACGTCGAGCGGGCTCGTCACGAGCCGAACAGCGGAGGAGAAGGGAATCGGCGGCGAAGTCGTGTGCTTCGTCTGGTGAGCGATGAGTCGAATCGGTAGACGACCAATCGAGGTTCCGGACGCCGTCTCGGTGGCGCTGTCGCCCGGGCGCGTGCAGGTCAACGGCCCGCTCGGCGAGCTGAGCCAGCAGGTGCCAATGCGGATGAAGATCGAGCACGAAGATGCCCAGATCACCGTCACGCGGCCGACCGAGCGCGGCGAGGATCGAGCGCTGCACGGTCTCACGCGGACGCTGATCGCCAACATGGTCGAGGGCGTCACCAAGGGCTTCGAGAAGCGGCTCGAGCTGCAGGGCGTCGGCTATCGAGCCGCGTTGCAGGGCGTCGATCTCCGCCTCGACGTCGGCTACTCGCACCCGGTGGTGCTGAAGGCGCCGGCCGGGATCACGTTCGAGGTTCCGGTCCCGACGCAGGTGATCGTCAAGGGCGTCGACAAGCAACACGTCGGCCAGATCGCCGCCGACGTGCGCAAGGTGCGCCCGCCCGAGCCCTACAAGGGCAAGGGGATTCGCTACGAGGGTGAGTACGTCCGCCGGAAGGTCGGAAAACGGGCCTGATGCCGACGCTCACCGTCAGAGATGCGAGAGCGCGTCGTCATCGCCGTGTGCGCGGCAAGGTGCGTGGAACCAGCGACCGGCCGCGCCTGGTCGTCTCGCGCTCGAACCGCGGAATCTCCGCGCAGGTCGTCGACGACTCCCAGGGGAGGACCCTGGCAGCCGCGTCGTCTCACCAGCTCGCAGACTTCAGCGGGAACAAGACGGAGCAGGCGCGCGCGGTCGGCCGACTCCTCGCGGAGAAGGCGAAGTGGGCGGGCCTCGAGGCAGTCGTGTTCGACCGGAACGGTTACCTGTACCACGGTCGGGTCAAGGCGCTCGCGGATGCCGCGCGCGGAGGGGGGTTGAAGTTCTGATGTCAGAGGCCTTCACGGAGACGAGGGAGCTCAAGGAGCGAGTGGTCGAGATCAACCGCGTCGCCAAGGTGGTCAAGGGCGGGCGGCGGTTCTCGTTCACGGCGCTCGTCGTGATCGGCGACGAGGTCGACCGGGTCGGCGTCGGCTACGGCAAGGCGCGCGAGGTCCCGCTCGCGATCACGAAGGCGGTCGAGGACGCGAAGAAGAACCTCTTCACGGTCGCAAAGCACGGGACGACGATCACCCACGAGATCCTCGGCCGCTCCGATTCGGCGCGCGTGCTGCTGCGCCCTGCGAGCGAGGGGACCGGCGTGATCGCCGGCGGAGGAGTCCGCGCAGTGCTCGAGCTCGCCGGCATCCGCGACATCCTCGCGAAGAGTCTCGGCACGACGAATCCGATCAACATGGCGAAGGCGACGGTCGACGGGCTGCGCAGGCTGCGACGGCCCGAGGACGTCGCGAAGATCCGCGGCAAGACGATCGCGGAAGTTCTTCCCTACAAGCCGCCGGTGGAGGACGCGCCGCCGGCGACGACCACAACTGCCAATGGCCAAGATCAGGATCACGCAGGTTCGTAGCGGTATCGGCCAGACCGAGAAGCACCGCGGCACGCTGCGGGCGCTCGGACTCCGTCGGATCGGGAGCACGGTCGAACACGACGACGGCCCGGTCGTCGCAGGCATGCTTCGGAAGGTCCGGCACCTGGTCGAGATCGAAGGCGACGGAGACGCGAACCGTGGCTGAGCAGCACAACCTCTCTTCGCTGAAGCCCGCGCAGGACCGCCGCGCGCGGAAGCGCGTCGGCCGCGGCCAGGGGTCCGGCAAGGGCCGGTACTCCGGCCGCGGGATCAAGGGCCAGAAGTCGCGTGCGGGCTCGCACAAGATGCGCGCCGGGTTCGAGGGCGGCCAGATGCCGATCTACATGCGCATGGGCAAGCAGCGCGGCTCGACGTCGAAGGACGCGATGCCGATCGGTCCCTTCCGTACCTCCACCGTTCCCGTGAACGTCCGCGACCTCGACCGGTTCAACGACGGCGCCGTGGTGACGCCGGAGTCGCTGGTCGAGCACAAGCTGATCAAGAACACGAAGGTGGACGTCAAGATCCTCGGCAGCGGCGAGATCACCAAGAAGCTGACCGTCCGGGTGCACGCGATCTCGGAGGCCGCCCGCGGGAAGATCGAGCGGGCCGGCGGCAAGGTCGACCTGCTGAGGACGCCGAAGCCCAAGAAGGTGAAGCACGCGAAGCCGAAGCCGACGACGCCGGACGACGAGGAGGGCGCGGTCGTCGAGGCGGAGGCGGACGCGGCTGCCGAGTCCGACGAGGCGCCCGCCGAGTCCGGGGAAGAGGAAGGAGCAGAGACCTAGGTGCTCTCCTGGGTGATCAACGCGTGGCGCGTCCCCGAGCTGCGAAAGCGCGTCCTCTTCACCGCGATGATCCTCGCGCTCTACAGGCTCGGCTCGTGGATCCCGGCACCTGGCGTCGACTCGACGGCTATCTCCAACTTCTTCAACAGCGGCGGGCGCGGCTCGGGCATCTTCGCGTTGCTGAACACCTTCTCCGGCTCGGCGCTCTCGCGCTTCTCGCTGTTCGCGCTCGGAATCATGCCGTATGTCACGGCCTCGATCATCCTGCAGCTGCTGACCGTCGTCGTCCCCACGCTCGAGCGCCTTCAGAAAGAGGGCGAGTCCGGTTACGCGAAGATCAACCAGTACACGCGGTACCTGACCGTCGGGCTCGCCGCTGCTCAGTCGACCGGGTACGCATACCTGTTCAAGAAGTCGCACGCGCTGCAGGCGAACACGGGCCGCACGATCCTGATCATCGTCACGCTGACCGCAGGGACGACCCTGCTCATGTGGATGGGCGAGCTGATCACGAAGCGCGGCGTCGGCAACGGGATCTCGCTGCTGATCTTCGCCTCGATCCTCGCCACCATCCCGACCGGCGTGAACGCCTGGCTCAACGGCGGCACCACCGAGCGCCTGTTCCTTCCGATCATCGCCCTCGGCGTGATCGTCGCGGTCGTCTTCATCCAGGAAGGACAGCGACGCATTCCCATCCAGTACGCCAAACGCATGGTGGGCCGGCGGCAGACCGCCGGCGGCTCGACCTACATGCCGCTGCGCGTGAACATGGCGGGCGTGATCCCGGTGATCTTCGCGGCCGCGATCATGGCGCTGCCGCCGACGGTCGCGAGCTTCTTCCCGTCGACCGCGAGCTTCGTCAACACGCACTTCCAGTACGGCAGCGTCCAGTACCTGTTCATCGAGGCGGTCCTGATCGTGATCTTCACGTACTTCTATACGGCGGTTCAGTTCAACCCGATCGACCAGGCGGACAACCTGCGCAAGTACGGGGGGTACATCCCAGGGATCCGGCCCGGGCCGCCGACCGCCCAGTACCTCGACCGCGTGCTCACACGCCTCACGCTGCCCGGATCCATCTACCTCGCGATCGTGGCGGTGCTGCCGGGGTTGCTGATCCACTACTTCGGCTTCTCGCAGGCGACCTCGCGCGCGCTCGGCGGCACGTCCGTGCTGATCGTCGTCGGCGTCGCCCTCGACACGATGCGCCAGATGGAGTCTCAGATGATGATGCGCTCCTACGAGGGCTTCCTGAAGTAGCGGCGTGCCGCTGAACATCCTTCTCCTCGGCCCGCAGGGGGCAGGCAAGGGAACGCAGGCGAAGCTGATCTCTGCGGCCTACGGCATCCCACAGGTCGCGACGGGCGACATGCTGCGCAGCGCGATGACCGCCGGCACCGACCTCGGCCGCCAGGTCGAGCCGCTCGTCAACGCGGGCGAGCTCGTGCCCGACGACCTGATGGTCGCGCTCATCCGTGAGCGTCTCGACCAGACCGACACCGAGGAGGGGTTCATCCTCGACGGCTACCCCAGGACCGCGGCCCAGGCGGAGGCGCTCGACGCGATGTTCGTGACGACGGGTCGCTCGTTCACCGTGATCTTCGCGCTGCAGGTACCCGACGAGCTCGCGATCGAGCGACTGACCCGCCGGTCCGAGAGCGAGGGCCGCGCCGACGACACGCCCGACGCGATCGCCCGTCGGCTCGCGAACTACCACCGCGAGACGGAGCCGCTGGTCGAGTACTACCGGGCCCGCGGGCGGCTCGTGCCGATCCGGGGAGAGCGCCCTGAGCTGGAGGTGTTCGGCGAGATCCAGGAGGCGCTCGAACAGGCCACGGTCGCATGATCATTCGCAAGTCCGCCCAGGAGATCGAGGGAATCGCGCGCGCGGGAGCGCTCGTCGCCGAGACGATCGCGCTCGTCGGCGAGCACCTCGGGCCGGGGACCACGACGGCGGAACTCGACCGGCTGGCAGACGAGTTCATCCACGACCACGGCGCCTCCGCCACCTCCAAGGGCTACCGCGGCTTCCCGGCGGCCACGTGCATCTCGCCGAACTCGATGGTCGTCCACGGCATCCCCGGCGACTATCGCGTCGAGGAAGGCGACCTGATCTCCGTCGACATCGGCATCACACTGGACGGTCTCGTCGCCGACAGCGCGTATACCTTCGGTGTCGGTGAGATCACGGCCGAGGCGCGCCGGCTCCTCGACACGTGTGAGCAGGCGCGGGATGCGGGCATCGTCCAGGCCCGTCCCGGCAACCGCATCGGCGACATCTCCCACGCGGTACAAGAGGTCGTCGAGCGTGCCGGCTTCTCGGTCGTCCGAGCGCTCGTCGGACACGGAGTCGGGCGCTCCTTCCACGAGGATCCGCAGGTCCCCAACTTCGGCGACCCCGGTCGGGGCCCGGCCCTCCAGACCGGGATGACGATCGCGATCGAGCCGATGATCACGGTGGGCTCCCCGGACGTCTATGTCCACGAGGACGAGTGGTCGATCTCCACCAGGGACGGCTCGCTGGCCGCCCACTTCGAGCACACGGTGGCGATCACGGACGACGGCCCGAGGATCCTCACCCTCGCAACGTCCAGGGAAAAGGCGCCTTTGCTACCATGACCGCTCCCGGCGGGGCCTGCTCCGCCGTCTTTTCATGCGCAGAAAGGCAGATGGCGAACCAAAAAGAAGAAAAGATCGAGGTCGAAGGCGAGATCACCGAGGCGCTGCCGAGCACGATGTTCCGCGTCGAGCTCGAAAGCGGCCACTCAGTGCTCGCGACGATCTCCGGAAAGATGAGGAAGCACTACATCCGGATCCTTCCGGGCGACAAGGTCAAGGTCGAGCTCTCGCCCTACGACCTCACCCGCGGCCGGATCACCTACCGACACCGATGAAAGTCAGAGCCTCAGTCAAGCCCATGTGCGAGCGCTGCCGCGTGATCAAGCGGCACGGCACGACCATGGTCATCTGCAGCAACCCACGACACAAGCAAAGGCAGGGCTAGTGGCACGTATCGCCGGAGTGAACCTTCCGAACCAGAAGCGGCTCGAGATCGGGCTGACCTACATCTATGGCATCGGCCAGCCGACGGCGCGCAAGGTCGCAGCCGCGCTGGGCCTGAGCCCGGACACGAAGATCCGCGACCTCACCGAGGAAGAGGTCACGAAGCTCCGCAACTACATCGACGAGAACCTCGAGGTCGAAGGAGATCTCCGCCGTGATCGCTCGCAGGCGATCAAGCGTCTCTCCGAGATCGGCGCGTATCGCGGGATCCGGCACCGCCGAGGGTTGCCGGTCAACGGGCAGCGAACGCGGACGAACGCGCGCACGAGGAAGGGGCCGAAGAAGACGGTCGGCCGCGGCAAGAAAGCGACGGCGAAGACCTAGTCATGGCACCACCTCGCAGATCTGCGGCCAGAGGTCGCACGCGTCGCCGCGTCAAGAAGAACATCGCCATCGGCCAGGCGCACATCAAGACGTCGTTCAACAACACGATCGTCGCCCTCACGGACAAGGAGGGCAACGTGATCGTCTGGAAGTCGGCGGGCTCTGCCGGTTTCAAGGGCTCGCGCAAGTCGACGCCGTTCGCCGCCCAGGTGACGGCGGACCTCGCCGCGCGCGAGGGCATGGATCACGGCCTGCAGAAGGTGGAGGTGTTCGTCAAGGGACCCGGTTCGGGACGGGAGACGGCGATCAGGTCGCTACAGGCGGCTGGACTCGAGATCCTCGGGGTCAAGGACGTCACGCCGCAGGCGCACAACGGTGTGCGGCCGCGGAAGAGACGGAGGGTCTAGCGTGGCCCGAGACCGGTCCCCCAAGTGCAAGCAGTGCCGCCGCGAAGGCATGAAGCTCTTCCTCAAGGGCGAACGCTGCCTGACGGAGAAGTGCGCCATCGAGCGGCGTTCGTATCCGCCGGGCGAGCACGGCCGCGGGCGGATCAAGCAGTCCGAGTACCTCGTGCAGCTGCGCGAGAAGCAGAAGGCACGCAGGTACTACGGGTTGCTCGAGAAGCAGTTCCGGACGTACTACGCGAAGGCGACCCGTGGCTCCGGCATCACCGGCGAGAACCTGCTGCGTCTCCTCGAGACGCGGCTCGACAACGTCGTCTACCGCCTTGGGTTCGCGGCCTCGCGCGCGCAGGCGCGTCAGCTCGTGCGCCACGGCCACTTCCAGGTCAACGGCCGGCGCGTGAACATCCCGAGCTACCACGTCAAGCCCGACGACACGATCACGGTCGCGCCGAACTCGTCGGCGGCCCAGCTGATCCGTGACTCCACCGACCTGACCGCATCCGTCGCCCCGTGGCTGCAGGCCGACCACGACGGGCTCACCGGGAAGATCCTCAAGTGGCCTGAGCGTGCCGAGATCGACACGCCGGTCCAAGAATCGCTCATCGTCGAGCTCTACTCCAAGTAGCTCGACACACAGGAAAGGAACGCATGGCAATTCGCACGTCGTTGATGGAATTCCAGATTCCGAAGGTGCACTCGCTGGAGGAGGACGAGGAGCGTGGCGTCTTCGAGATCGAGCCGCTCGACCGCGGCTTCGGCTACACGTTCGGGAACTCGCTGCGCCGCGTGTTGCTCTCGTCGCTCGAGGGCGCGGCGGTCACCTCCGTGAAGATCGAGGGCATCTCGCACGAGTTCACGACTCTGCCCGGCGTCCGTGAGGACGTGACCGACATCATCCTCAACCTGAAGAACCTGATCTGCCGGCTCTACGGCGACTCGCCCGAGATCGAGGTGCACGTCGTCAAGAAGGGCGCGGGCGTCGTGAAGGCGTCCGACATCGCCGCCCCGGCGGAGCTCGAGATCCTCAACCCGGACCTCGAGATCGCGCACCTGTCCGAGCGCGGCAAGCTGGAGATGACGCTGACGATCGGACGCGGTCGCGGCTACGTCCCCGCCGAGCTCAACCGCGGAGTCGAGCACACGATCGGTGTGATCCCGATCGACTCGATCTTCTCGCCGGTGCGTCGGGTGGCGTACGACGTCGAGGCCGCCCGCGTCGGCCAGCGCACCGACTACGACAAGCTGCGCCTGGACGTGACTACAGACGGCTCGATCACGCCGAAGGACGCGATCGGGCAGGCATCCGAGATCCTGATCCGCCAGCTTGCGATCTTCACTGCGATCGAACGAATCGAGCAGCTGACGGAGGGCGTCACCGGTGAGGGCGCGCAGCCCGAGATGCCGATCGCGCACGGTATGGAGAACTTCCCGATCGAGGAGCTCGAGCTCGGCGTCCGCTCGTACAACTGCCTGAAACGGGTCGGCATCGAGACGATCGGCGACCTCGTCGTCAAGACGGAGGCGGAGCTCGCGGCGATCCCCAACTTCGGCAAGAAGTCGGTCGAAGAGGTGAAGGAGACGCTCGCGGCGCACGGTTTGACGCTCCGCGGCGACGAGAGCGCGCTCGGGACGTGAGGCATCACCGTTCAGGGAAGAAGCTGGGGCGCGACTCGGCTCATCGTAAGGCGCTGTACGCGAATCTCGCTGGCGCGCTGATCGAGCACGGGCGCATCAGGACGACCGAGGCGAAGGCGAAGGCCGTGAAGCCGTTCGCCGAGCAGATGATCACGCTCGGGAGGCGCGGCGACCTCCATGCGCGGCGTCTCGCGCTCGCGGAGCTTCGCTCCCAGGACGTCGTGCACCAGCTCTTCTCCGATGTCGCGCCTCGGTTCGCGGACCGGGCCGGCGGCTACACGAGGATCGTCAAGCTCGGCCCGCGTCACGGCGATGCAGCCGAGATGGTCTATCTCGAGCTCGTCGACCACGATCCGTCGCGGCCGGTAGGCGACGAGGCCTAGGCCGAGCCCACGGCGGCGCTCACCGCGGCGATCACGACGCCGCCGAGCGTGACCGTCGCGAACGAACGCGCGAAGCTCGTCTCGAAGAAGCGCCAGCGCAACGCGGCGAGCGCGACCAGCTCGAACGCGACCACGACGATGGCGGCGGTGATCGCCACGCTGTAGTGCGGGATCAGGAACGGCAGGGTGTGCAGGATCCCGCCGATGAACGTCCCCACGCCGGTGATCGTCCCCCGGAGGAGCGGCTTGCCCCGACCGGTCTGCTCGCCGGTGTCGGAGAGGCCTTCCGAGAACGCCATGCTGATTCCCGCGCCGATCGCCGTTGCGATGCCGGCGATGAACGCGTCAAACGGCTTGTGCGTGTGCAGAGCGATCGCGAAGATCGGCGCGAGCGTCGACAGCGAGCCGTCGATCAGGCCGACCATCGCCGGCTGCACGCGCTGAAGGAGGAACTCGTTGTCGGCCATGCCCAGAGTGTATCCAGCAGAGTGCAAGTTCCCAGAGCATGAGGAACTCCTGACAATAGGAGTCAGGCTCCCCTGACGTGCGGTTGAAGCTCACGCTCGAGTACGACGGCACTGCCTTCCACGGGTGGGCCGGGCAGCCGGGAATGCGGACCGTCGAGGGTGTCGTGCGCGACGCTCTCGCATCGGTCTTCCCGCACTGGGAGAAGCTCGCTGTCGCGGGCCGGACCGATGCAGGCGTCCACGCGCTCGGCAACGTTGCGAGCGTCGAGGTCGACGGCGGTCCGCCGCCGGAGCGAGCGGCGGCCGCGCTGAACGGCGTCCTGCCCGGCGACGTCGCCGTGGTCGACGCGGTGCGTGCGGCAGACGACTTCCACGCACGGCACTCGGCGACGGCTCGGAGCTACCAGTACCGCATCTTCCGACGTCGAGCCACGTCGCCGTTCGAGCGGCGTCGCTCCTGGTGGGTGCCGCAGCCGCTCGACGAGGCACGGCTCGCCGAGGCCGCGGCTCTCTTCCTCGGGGCGCACGACTTCCGCGCCTTCACGCCGACGGAGACCCAGCACGACGTCTTCGTCCGGACCGTCACCGCCGCGGCATGGGCCCGCCGCGGCGACGTCCTCGAGTTCGAGATCACCGCGGACAGCTTCCTTCGGCACATGGTGCGGACGCTCGTAGGGACGATGCTGGAGCTCGAGCCGGCGGAGATCGCGCCGCTGCTCGGCGGGAGGCCGCGCGCAGAGGCGGGCTCGACCGCGCCGCCGTGGGGCCTCTATCTCGTGCGCGTCGACTACTGACGGCTGACACGCGGGTAATCGCGGACCGAAACCCCGTCGCTAGCATCCGCGTCGATGCGGTTTCCCGTAGCGCTCTTCGACCTCGACGGCACGGTGATCGATTCCGGCGCGATCATCCTCGCCTCGATGCGATACGCCGCCAAGGAGGTCCTCGGCATCGACGCGCCGGACGAGGTGCTCATGGCCGCGGTCGGCGGCCCGGGGCTCGAGGCGCAGATGCGCGAGCTGGCGCCGGATCGTGTCGACGAGCTCGTCGCCGTCTACCGGACGCACAACGAGCCGCTGCACGAGGAGCTCGTGTGCTGCGAGGGGATCGAGACCGTGCTCGAACGACTCAGCGAGGAAGGTCGCCGCCTCGGCCTCGTTACGGCGAAACGGCGTGCCAGTGTCGAGCTCGCGTTCGCCCAGGTGCCGATCGAGCCGCTGTTCGAGGTGGTCGTCGCGGGTGACGAGACGGACCGGCACAAACCGGATCCAGAGCCGCTGCTCCTCGCAGCCGAGCGGCTCGGCGTGGGGCCTGCCTCGTGCGCGTACGTCGGCGACTCGCCGTTCGACATCCGTGCCGCTAGGTCCGCAGGCATGCTCGCGGTCGCCGTGAGCTGGGGCGGGATCCACGAGCGGGCGCGGTTGGCGGACGAGCTGCCCGACGTGATCGTCGACAGCCCCGAGGAGCTGCTTGACGTCGTCTGAGACGCTCGACCGCGCGATCGAGCTCCGCGAGCTGCTGAAGCGGTACGGCTACGCCTACCACGTCCTCGATGAGCCCGAGGTCTCCGACGCCGAGTACGACGGCCTGTTCGACGAGCTGCTCGCGCTCGAGGGCGAGCTCCCCGAGGATGCCGTCCCGCTCGACTCGCCGACACGCCGTGTCGGCGCGCCGCCGTCGGACAAGTTCCGCAAGGTCGAGCACCTCGCCCCGATGGGCTCGCTCGACAAGGTGACCACCGACGAGGCGTTGGCGAAGTGGGCGGACGATCTGCGCAAGCGGCTGAACACGGACGAGCCGGTCGTGTACGTGATCGAGCCGAAGATCGACGGGCTCGCGATCAGCCTGCTCTACGAGGGCGGGCTGTACACGCGCGGTGCGACACGCGGAGACGGCTTCCGCGGCGAGGACGTGACCGTCAACCTCCGCACCATCGACGCGATCCCGCTCTCGCTGCGCGGCGACGAGCATCCGCCTGTCGTCGAGGTCCGCGGCGAGATCTACATGCCGCTCTCCGGTTTCCGGAAGCTGAACGAGCGGCTCGTAGGCGAAGGCAAGAAGCCGACGCCGAACCCGCGCAACGCCGCTGCGGGTGCGGTCCGCCAGAAGAACCCCGAGGTGACGCGCGGCATGCCGCTCTCGATCTGGGCGTACGGCTCCGGCTTCCACGAGGGCGTCGCGTTCGACTCGCACTGGGAGACGCTCGACTGGTTGCGCGAGCGTGGCTTCCGCACGAATCCATACGCCGAGCGTCTCGAGACGATCGAGGCGGTCGCGGCGCGCTGTGCGGAGTGGGAGCGCAAGCGGATCGAGCTCGACTACGAGATCGACGGCATCGTGATCAAGGTCGACTCGCTCGACCAGCAGCGACTGCTCGGCGCCTTGCACGAGCGCCCGCGCTGGGCGCGTGCGTTCAAGTGGGCGCCGATGACCGCGCAGACGAAGCTTCTGAAGATCCACATTCGCGTCGGCCGCACCGGTGCGCTCAATCCGTGGGCTCAGCTCGAGCCGGTCGAGGTCGGCGGCGTCACCGTCTCGACGGCGACGTTGCACAACGAGGACGACATCAACCGCAAGGGAATCCGCGAGGGCGACGTCGTGATCGTGCAGCGCGCGGGCGACGTGATCCCGCAGGTGGTCGGGCCGGTACTGCCTCATTGCAAGGGTTCGCGACGCTTCAAAATGCCTGCAAAATGCCCACTTTGCGGGGCCGAGATCGTGAGGCCGGAGGGCGAGGCGATGCACCGTTGTCCGAACCGAGCGTGTCCCTCGCGCGGACTCGAGTCTCTGATCAACTGGGTGCAAGCTGCCGCGGACATCGAGGGCGTCGGCGAACAGTCGGTGCGCCGCCTCTGGGAGCTCGGGCTCGTGCGCTCGCTTCCCGATCTCTACCGCTTGACGAAGGAGCAGCTGCTCGAGGTCGAGGGCTACGCGGAGATCTCCGCGACGAACGCGCTCGCGTCGATCGAGGCCTCCAAGCAGGTGCCGTTCCACCGTGTGCTGTTCGGGCTGAACATCCCCGACGTCGGCTGGGTGACGGCGCAGAATCTCGCGCGCCATTTCGAGCGCGTCGACGCGTTGATGTCGGCGAGCCAGGAGGACATCGAGGAGGTCGAGGGCATCGGTCCCGATCGGGCCGAGTCGATCGCGGAGTGGTTCTCGGACGAGGAGAACCGGCGGCTCGTGGACGAGCTGCGCGGCCTCGGACTCCGCTTCGAGGTCGGTGACGAGCTCAAGCCCGTCGAGGGCCCGCTCACCGGCCACACGTACGTGATCACCGGCACGCTCGAGTCGTTCACGCGGGACGAGGCTGCCGCAGCTCTCGAAGCGCGGGGTGCAAAGGTACTGAACTCCGTCTCGGGGAAGACGAACGGGCTCGTCGTCGGCGAGGAGCCCGGCAACTCGAAGCTGACGAAGGCACGAAAGCTCGAGGTCCCGCTCCTGGACGAGCAGGAGCTCCTGGCACTACTCGGCCGCTAGCACCTGGGCGAAGCGGTCCTGCGCGACGCGCGCCCACCAGTAGGCGAGCGGGTGGCCGTTCTGCAGGATCGCGAACACGTAGCGGCTGCGGACGTAGCCGGAGAGCGCGGACGCCTCGCTCGTCGTCCCTGTCTTCGCGAGCACGGTCCCGTGTGCAGGACCGGTGCGCATGCGGTCGTCGAGCGTTCCGTTGACGCCGGCGACCGGCAACGCCGCGAGCAACGTCGGCCGGACGGTGGGGTCCTGCCACGAGACGCGGAGCAGCGTCGTCAGCGCGGCTGCCGTGAGCCGGTCGAGCAGGGAGAGGCCCGAGCCGTCGACGATGCGTACTCCGGCCAGCGGGACGCCCGCTGCGGCGAGCGCCTGCGTCACGACCGCGGCTCCGGCAGCGCTCGTGCCGTGCTCGGACTGGGTGGCGCCGAGCTGCTTGAGCAGCATCTCGGCGGTGAAGTTGTCGCTCTCCCGGTCCATGAACCTGACGATCGACGCGAGTGTTGGCGAGAAGACGGATGCCATCACGTTGCTGAAGTCGTCGGCGAGGCCCATGCGGACCGTGCCGGTCACCGCGATGCCGGCCGAGCGGAGCGCCGTGCGGAACTCCTGACCGGCGGCGAGCGCCGGGTTCGTCGACAGGCGCCCGCTTGCGAGCCGGTCGCGGTCGACGACGAGCGCGGACAGCGGCGGCGACTCGTCGAGGTAGAAGCTCGGCTTCCAGCCCGCGACGGTGCGGCGCGTGTCGAACCACGACTCGTCGGCGACGATGCCCCCGTCGACTCGGCGGACTCCGCCCACGCGCAGCTGTGCCGCGAGCGACCGGAGGCCGGCGGTCGACAGCGTCGGATCGCCGCTTCCCTTCAGCACGAGCGCGCCGTGCCAGACGGTTCCCTCCAGCGAGCCTTCGCCGAGGACGTCCGTCTCGAATCGATACGCCGGTCCCAGGAGTGACAGCGCCGCGTACGTCACAGGGAGCTTCTCGTTCGAGGCGGGCTCGAGGGAGCGGGTCGCGTTCTGGCTGTAGACCGTCGCTCCGGTGGCGAGGTCGATCGCGACGCCGGCCGACCGCGCAGGCGACACGTGCGGGACGCGAAGTGCGCGAGCCAGGCGGGTCTTCAGCGCCGTCCGCGGAGTCGGAGCGGCGGCGGTCGATACCGGCGCGGCGAGCACGAGCAGGGCGAGTGACGCTGCGAGTCGACGGCGCACGGCGATCCATTGTTTTGAACGGGGTCGGCCGCCGTCAAGACGATAGGCCCGTATGCGGGCAAAGATGGGCCTCGCGGCCCATGGTCACGGGCTCTGGTGGCCTCGATACTTGAATCGAGCCGCCTGTGCGGTAGGCCACCATGATCGAGAACGACATCCGTACGCTGCTCGCGGCACCGGCGACGGGCGACGATGCCCCGACGGTCGACCAGCTCGAATACGTGCTCACGTCGGGCTACGCCCGGTCGATGGAGATCGAGGCCGAGCGCTGGCGGATCGAGCGGCGGATCGCCGATGTCGCCATGGGCCTCGTCGAGGGAAGTCCGGATGGAGGGACGGCGGAGCTCAAGAGCCTGGCCGCCAAGCTCAGGTCCGCCGACGGCGACCTGCACGAGCTCCGCGAGCTGCTCGTGTCCCTGCGTCGGCGCGCTGAAGCCGCCCGCGCCGCCGCCTAGGAGCTAGACGATCCCGCTGCGGACTGCGTAGACCGCCGCCTGGATGCGGTTGTCGATCTGGAGCTTCATCAGGATGTTCGAGATGTGATTCTTGACCGTCTTCGGGCTGATGTGCAGCTCGGCGGCGATCAAGGCGTTGTCCTTGCCGTTCGCGATGAGCTTGAGCACTTCGATCTCGCGGTCGGAGAGCTCCGCGCGAATCGACTTCTCGATCTCCGGCTGCGTGCTCGACGCCCGGACACGCTGCAGCACCTTGGCGGCGATCGCCGGCGAGATCAGCGACTCGCCGTGCGCTGCGGCACGGATCCCCGCCATCAGCTCCTGGATCGACGAGTCCTTCAGCAAATAGCCGCACGCGCCGGCGAGGATCGCGTCGATCACGTCGTTGTCCTGGTCGGAGATCGTCAGCATCACCACTCGCGTCAGCGGTGCGCTCGCGCAGATGTGTCGCGTCGCCTCGACGCCGGTCATCACCGGCATGTTCAGGTCCATGACGACCACGTCCGGTGCCGTGTCACGGACGATCTTCAGCGCCTCCGGCCCGTCCCCGGCCTCGCCGACGATGTGCACGCCTTCCTGCTCGAGCAGGTTGCGCAGACCGTTACGGAAGAGATCGTGGTCGTCCACGATCAGGACGCGGAGAGCGTCCGTTCCGTGGTCGCCCTTTGCCGCAGCCTCGCTCATCTGGGCGCCTCCAATTGGGCCTCGCAGGAGGTCGTGAAGTCTAGTGGAGCGTAATCGTGACCGTCCGCCGGCCCCAGGCCATCGCCTGCGCCAGGGTCGGGAACCAGAGGTCGATCGTCGCGCCCTGGATCGCGCCCCCGGTGTCGGCCGCCACGCCTTCGCCGTAACCGGGGATCGTCAGCCGGGTGCCGAGCGGGATCACCGACGGATCCACCGCGACGACGCCCCAGCCTACGGGCATCCCCGTCGCCGTGTGACCCTGCATCGAGTAGCCGGTCGAGGTGACGGTGAGCTGAGTCCCGCCTGGAATAGGAGTGGCGAGGCTGCCCGCAGGGTCTGCAGTCCCGGTCGGCGGCGGCGCGGCCGCCTGCGACCGCGCAGTGATCCGCTGCGCGGCGGTCTCGAGCGCCGCGATTCGGTGGGCGCCGAAGCTGCGCTGGCGGCCGAGCGAGGCGATCAGCTCCTGCTTCTGCGCCCGTGCCTGCTCGAGCGCCGACGCGGTCTGGGCAGCCTGCTCGGCGAGCGCGGCGACCTCCCGCGTCTGGGCGGCGAGCCGGGACCGAAGGGCGGCGAGGGCCGTCCGGGAGGCCCGAGCCTCCTGGATCGTCTCGCGGTTCAGGCGAGCCGCCCGCTGCAACTGGTCGAGCTGCGTCAGTGCGTCGTCGACCGACGTGGCGCCGAGCATGACGGCGAGCGCGTCCGGCTGGCCCTGCTCGTAGAGCACGCGCAGCCTTGCCCCGAGCGCCAGCACGGATTCGTGCCAGGCCGCGTTGGCGATCGCCTCGTCGTGAGTCGCCTGTGCCTGTCGAGCCCGGAGCGCGGCCTCGCTCGCCCGCAGGCCTGCGAGGCGCGCCCTCGCCCGGCTCAACCCGCTGTCGAGTGAATAGAGACCGAGAAGCGCCGCATGCTCGCGGCTCGCCATGGTCTGCTGACGCTGACGGAGGCTCTCGATCTGCGACGACGGCCCGGCGCCGCCGGCGGCGGGCAGCGCGAGCCCGAGAACGAGCCCTGCGAGCACGAACCAGACCGGCGCGCGGAGCGTCTCCCTTCGCCCACGCACGGCGCGACGCTACCACAGCGGACGGCCTCGGTTCGGCGCTCGACTTTGTGCGATTCGGCGCAACTTCGGCTCTCCTGCGCATTGCGGACGTCCTCCGAGGTTGGTAGGGTGCCGACCCTGTGACGTACCGGGCCCCCTCCGGTGCGCCGTCGACCCCGACACCGCCACAGGCGACAACTCCGCGGAGGCGACTGGCGCAGGCGTTCCTCCTCGTAGTGGCGGTGGCCCTACTGGCGGCTGCGAGCGCGACCGCGGACCCGGGCACGGTGGCATCGAAGGAGGCCCAGGCGCAGAGCGTCCTCGGGCAGATCGACGCGATCAACATCAACCTCGACAGGGCGGTCGAGCAGTACAACCTCGCGAACGTCCGTCTCAAGCAGATCCGGGGCAGCCTGCGTGACAACACCGTCCAGCTGAACGCCGCCCGCCTCAATCTGCGGCGGTCGGAGAAGGCGCTCGCGCGCCGGCTCGTGACCGCCTACACGTCCGGGGAGCAGGACTCGACGCTCGCCGTCGTGCTCGGGGCGACGAGCCTCGACGACCTCTTCAACAAGTTCGAGACGCTGAACTCGACCTCCAAGCAGGACACGAAGATCGTCCGCGACGTGACGACGGCGAAGGCGGCGATCCAGCGACACCGCCTCGCGCTGCAGCGCGCACAGACGGAGCAGCAGCAGGTCGTCGCCGAGCGTGCGGCGGAGCGGCAGCACATCCAGTCCCAGCTCGCCGACCGGCGCCAGCTGCTCTCCTCGATCCGCGGCGAGATCACGCACCTGAAGGCGGAGGAGGCCGCGCGCCAACTCCAGCTCGCGCAGCAGGCGCGCGCACGGATGGCCGCGTCCACGACCGGTGCGTCCGCGCTGGCCGGGATCGTCGGAGTCGCGGCCTCGACGCCCGAGGGCTCGACGTACGTACCGCCGAACGTCCACAGCGCCGTCGTCTCGATCGCGATGCGCTACCTCGGCGTGCCCTATGTGTGGGCGGGAGCGAGTCCGAGCGGCTTCGACTGCTCGGGCTTCGTGATGTACGTGTTCGCACAGATCGGCATCTCGCTGCCGCACAGCTCGTACGCGCAGTTCAACATGGGCACGCCAGTGTCGATGAGTCAGCTCGAGCCGGGCGACCTGGTGTTCTTCGCCGGCGCGAGCCACGTCGGCATCTACATCGGCGGTGGACAGTTCATCCACGCGCCGCACACCGGCGACGTCGTGAAGATCTCCAGCCTGACCGGCTGGTATGCGAGCGAGTTCGCCGGCGGCCGCCGGATCTAGCGTCTCGTCGCAGCGCGGTTCGCTCTCGCCTCGCGACGGAGGGAGGCGTAGAGCAACAGCACGACGGCGACAGGCACGAGCCACCAGGCGGCGTGGCCGCTGTCCGCGATCGCGGCTGACACGCCGAGCGCGACGACGACGCCGACGGCGATCCGCCAGTCGTCTCCGACGACGAACTCCCACCAGAAGTCACCGAAGCGCCGCAGCCGCGTCATGCCGGCACCGGCTCTCCGCGCCGCAGCGTGTAAACGAATGCGATAGAGGTCAGGACGACGAAGGCGAGCACTGCGGGAAGAGCCGCCTCACCTCCGGGCCAGTGCGCGCCCGCGCCCTCGACGGACCAGAAGATCCCGAATGTCGTCAGCATCGTCCCGACGGCGAACTTCAGGGCGTTCTCCGGGACACGCGTGAGCGGATGGCGTGCGATCGCGCCGACGATCGTGACGAGGACGACGGCGACGGTGGCACCGGCTGCCGCGAGCGGGATCGATCCCTGCGTGCTCCCGAAGGTGAGCACGATGAACGCGACCTCCAGCCCTTCGAGCAGGACGCCCTTGAACGAGATGGTGAACGCGTACCAGTCCAGCCCCGCGTGGCGCTCGACCTGCGCCGTTCGCGCCTCCGCGGTCTCGTGCGCGAAGGCCTCGCGCTCGTCGTGGAGCGCCTTGAGGCCGCTCGCGCGCAGGATCGCCTTGCGCAGCCATTGCAGGCCGAAGACGAGCAGCAACGCCCCAACGACCAGCCGGAGCGTGTCCAGCGGCAGCAGCGTGAGCGCCGGGCCGAGTGCCGCGACGATTGCTGCAAGCACGACGCCGGCCACGGCGACGCCGGTCAGCGACGAGCGCCAGTCGCGCGTGATCCCGACTGCCAAGACGATCGTCAGCGCCTCGACCATCTCGACCGCGCTCGCGAGGAACGCCGATGCGAAGAGAAAGACGGCTGTCATCGGTAGAGCGCGTCGATCTCGTCGGCGAAGCGCTCGTAGCACACGCGGCGCTTCACCTTCATCGTCGGGGTGAGCTCACCCGCCTCGACCGAGAACTCGCGGGGCAGGATTGCGAAGCGCTTGATCTGCTCGAAGCGCGACCGGTCCCGGTTGACGTTGTCGACGACCGCCTGGACGTCGTCCTCGACGTCCTCGGCACGCAGCCCGGGCTCGAGCGTGACCAGCGCCGCGATGTACGGCCTTCGGTCGCCGACGACCAGCGCCTGCGAGATGAGCGGCGATGCCTTGAGCGCGCTCTCGAGGTTCAGGGGCGCCACGTTCTTCCCGCCTGCCGTGACGACGATGTCCTTCTTCCGGTCGGTGATGTGCACGAATCCGTCGGCGTCGATGTCGGCGACGTCTCCTGACTTGAGCCAACCGTCGTCGTCGAGGACCTCGCGCGTCGCCGCCTCGTCCTTGTAGTAGCCGGCGAAGACCGTGTCGCTGCGGATCAGCAGCTCGCCGTCTTCTGCCAGCTTAAGCTCTACGCCCGGGAGCGCAGGCCCGACCGTGCCGAACCGGAACCGGTTCGGACGGTTCACCGTCGCCGCAGTCGTGCACTCCGTCAACCCGTATCCCTCGAGGACGAGGATGTCGAGCGCGTGGAACAGCTCGGCGATCTCGATCGCGAGCGGAGCGGCTCCGGAGATGCCGATCCTGAAGCGTCCACCGATCCTCGCCTTCACCTTCGCGTACACGAGGCGGTCGGCGAGGCGATGCTGCACGGCGAGCAGCGGCGGAATCGGACGGCCCTCGCGGCGCAATCGGCTGACGTGCCTCCCGACTCCGAGCGCCCAGTCGAGGAGTCGACGCTTGACGCCGGTTGTCTCCTCGAAGGCAGTCGTCAGGGCGGTGTAGATCTTCTCGTATACGCGCGGCACGCTCGGCAGGATCGTCGGCCGCACCGCCGGCAGCGCCTCCGCGACGGCGTACGGATCGGGGCAGAACGCGATCGTGTATCCCGCGTGCGGACCGGTCAGGTGCATCAGCCGCCCGAAGTTGTGCGCGAGCGGGAGATACAGCAGCATCACGTCGCCCTCGAGCACGAAGCCGTCGAGCTCGTCGATCTTGGCCGCCATCGCGTAGTAGTTGCGGTGGCGAAGGATGCACGCCTTCGGCGGGCCGGTCGTCCCCGATGTGTAGATGTACGTGAACGCGTCGTCGGGGTCGATCGCCCCCGCTGCCTCCTCGACCGCGTGTGGATGCTCGCGTGCGTGACCGCGTCCGAGTGCTCGCAGATCGTCGAGATCCGCGAGGGTCAGGACGTGAGCGAGAGAGAGCTCGGCGATCTTCGCGAGCTGTGCCTCGTCCTCACAGAGCACGCCGATCGAGTCGGAGTGCTCGACGACGTAGCGCGCGTCGTGCGGCGAGCTGTTCGAATAGACGGCGACGCCGATCGCCCCGATCGTCGCAAGCGCGAAGTCGAACAGCGCCCATTCCAGTCGGGTCGACGCGATGATGGCGAACGGGTCTCCCTTGCGGACTCCACGGGCTAGTAGTCCGTGCGCGAGCTCGTCGACGGCAGCGGCCGCTTCGGCCCACGAGACCTCACGCCAGTCGTCGCCGTCCTGTACGAGATACGCCACACCGACTCGGCGCCGGTCGACGGCGTCCTGCCAGAGCCGAGCGATCGTCCGCGGCGCCGCGCGTCGCCCTTGGACAGCCGCCTCGAGCTCCTGTGTCACCGTTTCGAATCGTAGTGGGGAGGGAAGCGCTCGCTCAGGGCGAAGCTGCGTGCTCCGAGGCAATGCCCGCCGACCAATCGTCCGGTACGGGTTACGATTCGACAACCAATGCGAACGATCTGGAACGGATCCATCAACTTCGGCCTGGTGAGCATCCCGGTCGGGCTCGCGCCGGCCACCGCGCCCAAGGCGCGCCAGTCAGACGTGAGCTTCCGGACGCTTCACCGCGAGTGCGGCACGCCGATCCGGCAGAAGCGTTGGTGCCCGGTACACGAGCGCGAGGTGGGAGCCGACGAGATCGTCAAGGGCTGGGAGGTCTCGAAGGGCGAGTTCGTGATCGTCGAGGACGAGGATCTCGAGGCGATCCAGCAGCACGACGACTCCCGCGCGATCGAGATCACGCGTTTCGTGCCGCTCGACGAGGTCGACCCGGTCTACCTCGACCGCACGTACTATCTCGCGCCTGCCGCGGCGCCGGCGGCGCGTCGTCCGTACGTGCTCCTGCTCGACGCGATGAAGGAGGCGGGCGTCGGCGCGATCGGCCGCTTCGTCCTTCGCGGCTCCGAGTACTTCTGCCTCATCCGTCCGAAGGGATCGGGGCTCGCGCTCGAGACGCTGTTCCTCGCCGAGGACGTGCGCTCCCAGGCCGAGATCGACGAGGCGGTCGAGGGCACGGAGGTCAAGGAGGCCGAGCTCGGACTCGCGCGGCAGGTGCTCGAGAGCCTCGCCGGCGACTTCGATCCTGCCGACCTGCACAGCGAGTACCGCAGCAACCTCCGTGCCGTGCTCGAGGCGAAGCTCGACGGTCACGAGGTGTCCAAGCCCGAGCCGGCGCCCGAGACGCCGGTGGTCGACCTGATGGAGGCGCTGAAGCGCAGCGTCGCCGAGGCTCAGGGACGAAAGGGCGCGGCCTCGTCGAAGAGGAAGGCCGCGCCGAAGAGCGGTGCGCGGACGGCGAGCCGCCGGCCCGCACGCAAGTCGGCCTAGGCCGCGCTGGCCGAGCCGGGCGCGCCGAGCGCTTCGAGCTGTGCGGCGAAGAGGGTCTTGTCGATCTTGCCCTGGTAGATCGGGACGCCTTCCTCGACGCACACCCGGATGACTTCCTGGCGGTCGATGCCGAGCTCCTTCGAGAGCTCCTCAGGCGTCAGGTGGTTCGGCATGAGACTCCTTTCCTCGGTCGCACGAAAAAGCCCGCTGGCGCGGCGCGCACGAGCGGGCAAGGCGAAGCCGTCGATGGCGTTGCGAGATTCAATCGAGCGGCTCCCCCTGAGCGTCCATCACAAGGGACGATAGACGACCGCAGCGACGGCGCCAAACGGCTGCCGTCAGCGCTTGCAGGCGGCCCGCGGCGTCGGTCTGGGCCGGCCGCAGCCTCTACGAGGCAACGGCGGGCTCGAAGGGGACGACCTCGCCTGCCTCGGGCGGCGGGGACAGGAACTGGACGGTGCGGGCGACCACCTCGAGGTCGCGCCGGCGCTTACCTCCGTCGTCCCAGGAGCGGCTGCGGAGGTAGCCGTCGATCGCCACGCGGCGGCCCTTGGCAAGGTATCGCGAGCAGAGCTCGGCCTGGCGGTCCCAGACCGCGATCCGGACGAAGTCGGCGCCGCCCTCCTTGCTGCGCCGGTCGACGGCGAGCAGGAAGCTCGCCACGCGCTTCCCTTCTGACACGTCGCGCAGGTCGACGTCGCTTGCGAGGTTGCCGATCAGCGTCACCACGTTCACGCGTGCCTCCTCGTTGCCGGTGTCGTCAACGTACCGCGGGAGGTCTCACAGGACTGTGTCGAGAGCGAAGCGGGGGAACCTCAGGGGCTCCCCCGCGACCTCATCGGGGTGCCCAGATTTGAACTGGGGACCTCTCCGACCCGAACGGAGCGCGCTACCAGGCTGCGCCACACCCCGAGCGGTCTACAGCCTAGCGCGGGCTCGCTAGGTCCCTCGCGAAAGCTTCGCGCGGATGCGGTCCAGCAGCGACGGGCCTCTGGAGCGCTTGAGCGCTTCTTCGCGCTCCTGCTCGCGCTTCGTCCACGCCCGTTCGCGCATCGACCGCGTCGGGTACTTGGGCTTCCAGTAGACGGGTCGGCGCTGCGGGCTCATCGCGGCCCGAATCGTACGTCTGCGGATCTGCGCCGGGCTATCCTGGGCCGATGCCGGACCGCATCCGCGTCGCGTGCATCCAGATGACGAGCCGCGCCGACAAGGCGGCGAACCTCGAGGCGGCGGAGCGCCTCGTCGCACGGGCGGCTGCGACGGGGGCGGACGTCGTCGTCCTTCCGGAGAAGTGGAATGCGATCGGCAACGCGGACGTGTACCGCGCGGCCGCCGAGCCGCTCGCCGGCGGCGAGTCGGTGGCGGCGATGTCCGGCTGGTCGCGTGCACACGGCGTCACGCTCGTCGGAGGCTCGATCACGGAGCGGCGCGAAGGGCGCGAGAAGCTCTCGAACACGTCGCTCGTGTTCGACCCGGACGGCGAGCTCGTGGCCGCGTACCGGAAGATCCACCTCTTCGACGTCGAGGTCGGAGGCGTCACGTACCGCGAGTCCGAGGCGGAGGAGCCGGGCGACGAGCCCGTGGTTGCGCGCGCCGAGGACTGGGTGATCGGGCTGAGCGTCTGCTACGACGTTCGCTTCCCCGAGCTCTACCGCATCCTCGCCCTGGAGGGCGCAGAGCTCGTCACCGTTCCGGCGCACTTCACGACCCCGACCGGCAAGGACCACTGGCACGTGCTCCTGCGCGCCCGTGCGATCGAGAACCAGTGCTACGTCGCCGCGGCGGGCCAGATCGGCGAGACGCTGCCGGGCAAGCCCGCGTACGGACGCTCGCTGATCGCCGACCCGTGGGGGATCGTCGTCGTCCAGGCGCCCGACGAGCCCACCGTCGTCTCCGCCGAGCTCGACCGCGGGCGGCTGACGGAGATCCGCACGAGGCTTCCGTCGCTGCAGAACCGCCAGCCGGACGCCTACCGCTGGCCCGCCCGTGCCTAGCGCGCTCCGCGCGGCGCTCTTCGACGTCGACTTCACCCTGTGCAGGCCGGGACCGGAGCTCACGGCCGAGCGATATGCGCGGGTCGCGACTCGACACGGCGTCGAGATCGACGCCTCGCGGTACGAAGCGGCGCGTACTGCCGCAGCGTTGAACATCAAGCGGCATCCGGAGCTGCTGCACGACGAGGATGTCTGGCACGTCTTCACCGCGGAGGTGTTCGTCGGGATGGGCGGGCCCGCGGAGATCGCGTCGGCGTGCGCCACCGAGATCGAGCAGGGTTGGGCGGTGTCGGAGAACTTCGAGCTCTACGAGGACGTGCTCCCGGTCCTCGACGACCTCCGCGTGCACGGGTTGCGGCTCGGCCTCGTCTCGAACGGCATCCGGGACCTCGCCGAGTTCGTCGTCCACCACCGGCTCGAGGTCGAGGCGATCGTCGACTCGCGGACCCACGGTCGGGTGAAGCCGCATCCGTCGATCTTCGAGGCTGCGCTTGCGCGGCTCGAGGTCGGACCCGACGAGGCGGTGATGATCGGCGACTCGCTGACGGAGGACGTCGAGGGTGCGCGTGCGCTCGGCATGAAGGCGATCCTCGTCGACCGCGACGACCGTCATCCAGAGGTCGAGGATCGCCTGACCGACCTGTACGGGCTGCCGGCAGCGCTCGGGCTGCCCAGGCCCTAGCTGCCCGCCATGGAGGTGGCGTCGAGGACGCTGCCGGCGTCCGGCACGCTGACGCTCACCGGCTTCCCGAAGCCGTAGAGATCCTCGGTCAGGGTGACCGTGGAGGAGCCGCCGAGTGTGGACGGCGTCCGCATGCTCAGCTGGAAGCGCCGCACGAGGCCGTGCGAGTCGACCCACGCCTCGGCGGGGTACGAGTCGATGCCGAGCAGCGAGATCGCCTTGTCGAGCGTGTCCTTCTGCGCGGGGTCCTCCGAGGCGAGGCGGTGGAGGTCGACGACGAGGTCGTAGTGCGTCGTCAGCACGCCGCGGATGCGGTTGCGCCCGACGGCGCGCGCGTTGCTCGCAGCCATCAGGTACTTCAGCGACTGCGACGGATCGGCGGTGTTCAGCTGGGAGAACTCCTTGCTCAGGTCGACTCCCTCGCTCTTCGCAACCTTCGCGACGTCGAGCTTGAGCCAGGTCTTCCCGCCCGGAAGCGGTCCGAACATCGGCGAGCTCATGTACATGACGAGGCCGTTGCTCCCGTCCATGATCAGCTGCAGACGCGGTGCGCCAGGCAGCTGGCTCTGCATCGCCGCCGGGAGACCGAGCTGCATCGACAGCTCGCCGACGCGCGTCGAGCTATCGAACATGCCGCGGCCCGCCATATCGAGCGACTGGCCGTTCGGCAGCGACATCGTCATCGAGAAGGCGACCCGGGAAGACGTCGTGCTCGACGTCCGCGTCGCCGCGCTCGCGACTGGATCGAGGGCCACGGCATCGCCTCCGCACGCGGTGAGCGCGACCGGGAGCAGGAGCAGCACGCAGGCCAGCAGTGCGTAACGACGAGACACGTCCCATGCGAATCGTCGCAGGCTGCACGCCTCGCCATCCCTCGAAATGGTGGGCACGGCGTCCAAACGGGGTACCGGCGAGGGGCTTCACTATGCTGGAAGCATTGACTGAGCGGTCGAACGGCCAGGAAGACGAGCGAAGCTTCATCCTCGACGCAGCCGTTCGCGTCGTCGCGCACAGCGGCTTCCACGCGTGCCGAATGGCGGAGATCGCCGAGGAGGCCGAGCACATGGTGGCCGAGATCGCGTGCGGCCGCCTCGTCCTCGAGCCCGAGACGGCCGGGGTCTAGCCTTGACGCAACTGACTGCCGAGGCGACTCCGCGGACGCCGCCCGTCAGCCGGTCCCTGCCATGGACACTGGGCCTGGGGGCGTTCGGCCTCGCCTTCTCGATCACGACGACCGCGGCGTACCTGCCGCCCCAGCTGCGGCACTTCACCGACTCGGGAACGCTGATCGGCCTGATCCTCGGCGCAGAGGGGATCTTCGCGCTGTGCCTCTCGCCGGTGATCGGACCGTGGAGCGACACGTTCCACACGCCGCTCGGGCGCCGACGTCCGTTCATGCTCGCGGCGCTCGGGCCGCTGGGCTTCTGCCTGCTGCTCATGCCCTTCATGCCGAACCTCTGGCTGACCACGATGATCGTGCTCGCGTTCTTCTTCGCGTACTACGTGTACGAGCCGCCCTATCGCGGCCTCTATCCGGACCTCCTGCCCGAGTCCACCTACGGACATGCGCAGGGCGTCCAACACGTGTTGCGCGGGATCGCGCTGGGACTCGCGCTCATCGGCGGCGGCTGGCTGCTGAACGTCTGGGGTGCGGCGCCGTTCATCCTGGCCGCGGTCGTCACCACCGCTGCGTGCGGTGCGGCGATCCTGTTGATCAAGGAGGACGGGGGACACGGCCGCGTGTTCGAAGGCGTCGGCGCGTACGTCAGGCGCAGCTGGCAGATCGTTCAGGAGGAGCCCGAGGTGCGCCGGTTCCTCATCTGCAACGCAGCCTGGGAGGGGACGTTCGCCGCGGCGCGCACGTTCGTCGTCCTCTACGTGATCAAGGGGCTGGGCGAGACGCAGTCGATCGCGAATGCGGTGCTCGGTGCGGTCGCGGCCGGGTACGTCGTCGCCGCCGTGCTGGCGGGCAAGCTCGGTGACAGGTTCGGCCTGGCGCGCGTGATCTTCTGCGCGTCGTTCGTCTACGGCGGCGGGTGCCTCGTCGCCGCGTCCGCGCACACCTGGCAAGCGTGGTACTTCGCGCTGATCGTTCCGGTCTCGATCGCCGGCGGAATCGTGATGACGCTCGCCTGGGGCCTGCTCTTCAAGCTGATGCCGCCGCGTCACCGCGGTGCGATCTCCGGCCTCGCCACGACGACGAAGGGACTCGGGCTGCTGTTGGGCGCGCCGATCGCGGGTGTCGCGATCGACCTCGCGCGGCCGTGGCTGCATGCGACCGACGGGTACCAGATCGTCTGGGCGGTGTGCGGCATCCCGATCCTGGCGGTGATTCCGCTCGTCCACCGCCTGATCCGCGTCGAGTCGGTCGGCCGGGGGGCGGCGTAGGAGGTGTCGCTCTACGACGCAATCGCCGGGCTCGAGCTGCAGATCGACGGGGTCGAGCTCGAGCGTCGCGAGGTCTCCGTGACCACAGGCTTCCAGCGCGTGACGACCACGGTCGTCCTCGAGGGCGCGGGCGCGCGGGGGAGCGGCGAGGACGTCATCTACTCCGCCGAGCAGCACGACGACTATCCGCAGTTGCGGGAACGCGGCCGTAAGACGCTCGACGAGCTCTCGGCAGAGCTCGAGGCGTACGGGTTCGAGGACTACCGGCGCTGGGCGTTCGAGAGCGCTGCGCTCGACCTCGCGCTCGTCCAGAACGGGACGTCGCTCGGCGGCGCGCTCGGGCTCGAGTACCGGTCGGTGCGGTTCGTGGTCTCGACGCGGGCCGAAGTGAAGCCGTGGCTCGCCCTTTACCCCGAGCTGGAGCTCAAGCTCGATCCGACGAGCGACTGGAGCACCGAGCTGATGCACGAGCTCGCGTCGACTGGCCGCGTGCGCGTGCTCGACCTGAAGGGCCAGTACCACGGCACCGCGGTCGACCAGGCGCCCGATCCCGTTCTCTACGGCGCCGTGGTCGAGACGTTCCCCGACGTGATCGTCGAGGATCCTGCGCTGACGCCGGAGACGCGCGCGGTCCTCGCAGCGGCGAAGGAGCGGCTGAGCTGGGACGCGCCGATCCACTCCGTCGCGGACATCGAGCGCCTCGAGTGGGAGCCGCGGCACCTGAACATCAAGCCGTCCCGGTTCGGGAGCGTGCGCAACCTCCTCGACGCGATCGACTACTGCCGCGCACGGGGCATCGCGATGTACGGCGGCGGCCAGTTCGAGCTCGGTCCCGGTCGCGGACACGTCCAGCGGCTCGCGAGCCTGTTCTACGCCGAGGCGCCGAACGACGTCGCGCCCGGCGTCTACAACGAGGGCGGCCCGCGGCCCGGGCTGCCGCAGAGCCCGCTGCCCGTCGTCGTCCCGAACGGGCTCTAGGCGCCCGCGTGAACGGCTGAGAGCGCCGGCGCCCAGGAACAGAGCGGCGACACGTCTCCGCCCGATCCGTTCAGGTGCCGACGGCCGAGCGCGTGCTCGGCCTGCATCAGTTTGTGGATCTGGGTCGTGCCCTCGTAGATGATCGGCGCCCGCGCGTTGCGGAAGTACCGCTCGATCCCGTACTCGGCGCTGTAGCCGTATGCCCCGTGCACCTGGATGGCGAGGTGCGCCGCGCGGAACGCGGACTCGGTCGCATGCCACTTTGCGAGCGATGTCTCGCGCGTGTTTCGCATCCCCTCGTTCTTCATCCAGGCGGCCTGCATCACGAGCAGCTTCGACGTCTCGTAGCCCAGCACCATCTCCGCGATCATGTCCTGTACGAACTGGTACTCGCCGATCGGCTTGCCGAACGTCTCGCGCTGCCGCGCGTACTCGACCGATCGCTCCAGGCACGCGCGGACGACGCCGCACGCACCGGCCGCGACCGTGAAGCGACCCTGGTCGAGCCCGTACATCGCGATCTCGAAGCCCTGCCCCTCCTCGCCGATCATGTTCTCGGCCGGGACCTCGAGGTTCTCGAAGAACAGCTCGCCGGTCGAGCCGGCCCAGATTCCGAGCTTGTGTTCCGTGTCCGCTGTCGTGAAGCCTTTCATTCCTCGCTCGACGACAAATGCGGAAATGCCCTTGTGGCGCGCGGCAGGATCCGTCTTCGCGAACACGAGTGCATGGTCGGCGACGTTCGCGTACGAGATCCAGTTCTTGGATCCGTTGAGGACGAAGACGTCGCCCTCGCGGCGCGCCGTGGTCTTCATCGCCGCGACGTCGGACCCCGCCGCGGGCTCGGTGAGCCCGAAGCACGCGAGCTTCTCTCCACGTGCCTGCGGGGCGAGCCAGCGCTGCTTCTGCTCCTCCGACGCGTACCTGAGCAGCGAGAGCGAGTTGAGCCCCACGTGGACGGATATCAGCGTCCGGAATGCGGCTTCGCCGCGCTCGATCTCCTCGCAGGCGAGTGCCTCGCAGACGTAGTCGAGGCCCGCGCCGCCGTACTCCTCGGGGATGACGACGCCGAGGATCCCGAGCTCCGCCATGCCCTCGATCGCGCCGAGGTCGAGGCGGTGCTCGATGTCGTTCTCGACCGCCGTGGGCAGGATCCGCTCGTCGACGAACCGGCGGACGGTGTCCTGCAGCAGGCGCTGCTCGTCGCTCAGGCCGAGGTCCACGGCGTGAGCCTATCCGCTCGTCGGCCCGGCTCAGACCGTGGCCGCGACGTCCGTCGGAGCCCACAGGACGCCTGGCTACGATGATCGACTGAACGTTCAGTCAGCGAGGAGGACCATGGGAACGGTCGAGGAGCGAGTGGCCGGCGGCGTGTCGTTTGCGCTGACGGACGAGCAGCGCGCCCTCCGAGAGCTCGCCCACGACTTCGCGTCGAAGGAGATCCGATCGAAGGAGCGCGAGTACGACGAGCACTCGACGCATCCGGCCGAGATCCTGGCGAAGGCGCACGCGGTCGGGCTGATGAACATCCACGTGCCTGCCGTGTACGGCGGCTCCGAGCTCACCTCGTTCGAGGGGCTGCTGATCGGCGAGGAGCTGTGCTGGGGCTGCTCCGGGATCGGGACGGCGATCGTCGGCAACAACCTCGGCCACGCGCCGGTGATCATCGCCGGCACGGACGAGCAGAAGCGGCGCTGGCTCCCTCCGCTCATCGATGACCCGATCCTGACCTCGTTCGCGCTGTCCGAGCCGAACGCCGGCTCCGACGTCTCGGGGATCGAGACGAGGGCGGTTCGAGACGGCGACGCGTACGTGCTCAACGGCTCGAAGATGTTCATCACGAACGCGGGCCACGCGTCGTGGTTCACCGTGTTCGCGTCGACCGACCCGTCGCAGGGCCACCGAGGGCTGTCGGCGTTCATCGTCCCGGCGGAGATCGAGGGGGTCGTCGTGGAACGACATCTCGACAAGATGGGGCAGCGTTCCACCGACACGTCGGCACTTGCCTTCCAGGACGTTCGCGTCCCCGTCGAGAACCGCATCGGCCAGGAGGGCGAGGGCTTCAAGATCGCGATGCGAACGCTCGACTTCACGCGTCCCGGGACCGCGATCGGAGCGGTCGGCGTCGCGCGTGCCGCCTTCGAGTACGCCGCCGAGTACTCGAAGGAGCGCGTGCAGTTCGGGATGCCGATCGCGATGAACCAGGGAGTGAACTTCCTGATCGCCGACATGGCGACGAAAATCGAGGCCGCGCGACTGCTGTGTTGGCAGGCCGGGTGGATGTGCGACCAGGGCATGCGTGCGACGCTGCAGTCGAGCTACGCGAAGCGGTTCGCCGCGGACACCTGTATGGAGGTCACGACCGATGCCGTCCAGATCTTCGGCGGCTACGGGTACATGAAGGAGTACCCGGTCGAGAAGCTGATGCGCGACGCGAAGCTCTACCAGATCTACGAAGGAACCTCGCAGATCCAGCGACTCGTGATCGCCCGCGAGCTCCTGCTGCCGCGCGAGTAGCGTGCCCGCGGCGGCCGGTCTCGGCGCGTCGTCTCACGCTCTGGAGCAACACGCCTGCTCGTTAGACTCGAGGGCTTGCACGCTCGTGAGTCAACTGCCGCGGTCCGAGCGCGCCGAAGACCCTCGCGCGACCAGCGTCGTGTCCTCCTGCAGCGCTGGGCCGTCGTCATCGGCGTCGTGGCGCTGTGCGGCATCGCCTTGGGACTCGCCTTCGCAGGATCGCCGAAGACGATCGCGCCGGGAGTGCGCGTGGCGGGCGTCGACGTCAGCGGGCTCACCCCAGGCGCCGCCACCACGCTGCTCGAGCAGCGCGCGAAGGCGCTCGAGGCCGTTCCCGTCACCTTCCAGGCTGCCGGCCACACATGGCGTCTCCAGCCGCGTCTCCTCGGGATCCAGGCGAACTGGGGGGCGGCCGTGAACGCCGCGCTCCGGGAGGGAGGAGGATTCGGGCCGCTGCGCGGGCTCAAGCGCCTCGACGTCCGCGTCTTCGGCACGGACATCGCCCCGTCGGCTCAGGTGTACGAGGCCGCGCTCCAGCTCCAGCTCGATCGGATCGCGCAAGCCGTCGACGTGCCACATCGCGACGCCTCGCTCGCGCTCAACGGGCTCGCGCCGACAACAATCCCCGATCGGACCGGCCACGTGCTCGACCGGCGCGCCGCGGCGATGATGATCGTGCGCGCGCTCACGTCGCTCACGCGCGAGCCCGTCGAGCTTCCGGTGCACGTCGACAAGCCCACCGTCACGCCGAACGACCTCACCGTCGTCTCCGCGGAGGTGAAGACCGCGCTGTCGGCTCCGATCTCGATCAAGCTGGGCGCGACGCAGTGGCACATCGCGCCGGCACAGATCGCAAGCCTGCTCGAGCTTCCGGCCAACGGGCGAACCGACCTTCGCGTGGGCGGCGCCGGAGCCGACGCGTGGTTCGCAAAGCTCGAGCGGCGCCTCGACCGCGCGCCGAAGAACGCAACGTGGTCGATCAACGGGCACTCGATCCGGGTTCTTCCGGACCATCCCGGCTACACGCTCGACGTCCCCCGAAGCGCGAACGCGGTGCTGCACGCGGCGCTGGTCACCGCGCCCGACCTCCGGCTGGCGACGCTCGTGGGACAGACGGTGCCCGCGACGAGGACGACGGCGGAGGCGCAGGGCATGCACATCGTCAACCTCGTCTCCGCGTATCAGACGATCTACGGCGGCGATCCGAACCGGATCCACAACGTGCAGCTCGTCGCGCACCTGATCGACGGTCATCTGATCGCTCCCGGTGCGACGTTCTCGTTCAACCAGGCCACGGGCGCGCGGACGGCGGCCAAGGGATTCGAGGAGGCGCCGGTGATCATCAACGGCGAGCTGGCGACGGGGCTCGGCGGAGGAGTGTGCCAGGTGTCGACGACTGTGTTCAACGCCGCGTACGAGGCCGGTCTCCCGATCACTGCGAGGACGAATCACGCGCTGTACATCAGCCACTACCCGCAGGGGCGCGACGCGACGGTGAACTATCCGGACGTCGACCTGAAGTTCGTCAACGACACGAGCCACTGGATGCTGTTGCGGACCTGGGTCGGACCGTCGGCGCTCACGGTCGCCCTGTACGGGACGTCGCCCCACCGTCGGGTGGTCAGCGAGGTCGCGCCGCTCGTGGTCACCGGCCAGCCGCCGCTCCAGCGCGTCCCGGACCCGTCGCTTCCGGTCGGCGAGAAGGTGCTCCAGGACGCCGGCTCGCCATCACGCTCGACGAGCGTGCGGCGACTCGTGTACACGGCGAGCGGGAAGCTCCTCTACGACACGACCTTCTACTCGTCGTACCGGTCGCAGCCGAAGATCGTGCTCGTTGGGACGAAGCAGGTTCCGAAGTCGGCGACGACCCCGTCGAAGTCGAAGTCGAAGAACAAGCAGAAGGCGACGACGTCGACGACCCAGACGACGACCGCTACGACTCCGACGACGCCTCGGCCGTAGCGATCGATCGGGCGAACGCCTCGGGGACCCGCACCGGCCTCATGCTCGACGCGTCCACGCACGCGTGCGAGGTCCAGCCGTCGGCGAGGACCTCGTCGTCGCGGGTCAGGACGTAGTCGAACTTGAAGCGCGCCCCGCTCAGCTCGCTGACACGGGCGTGAATCCGGACGGAGTCGTCGAACAGCGCAGGCCGGCGGTACCGGACGAAGGACTCGAGGACGAGAGACTCGATCCCCTGTGCTCGCAGAGCCGGGTAGCCGCCGGCGAAGCGAGCGAGATAGGCAACGCGTGCCACCTCGAACCAGACGAGGTAGTTGGAGTTGTGCGCGACGCCCTGGCCGTCGGTCTCGGCGAAGCGAACGGTGACGTCGGTGTGGAAGCGGAACCCGTCGATGGCGGCACTCTACGAGGCCGCCTCTACGCCAGCGCTCAGGGAAGGGTCTAGGCGGCTGCTCGGCGCAGCGGCTTCTCGTCGAGCAGCCGGCCGCAGTTGGAGCACACCCGCTGTTCGACCTCGTAGGGAATCCCGCTACGCTGACGGATCGCTCGGGTCGTGACGGCGATGTGCTTGTGAATGCGCCTGCGAGTCATCTTCCTTCACAGTAGTTGGACGTCCGGTCGCCTCGGTTGTTGTCGGCAAATCGTCACGAAATCGTGAGGAGACGGTCACTCATCGGGCTGCTGCTCGGTCTCGTCGCGCTGTCGGGCTGCGGCACCTCCGGCGCGAAGCACGGCGCCGCCGCCACGGCGCCGCAGACGCAGAAGCCCGTGGGAGGCGTTGCCGCGCGGACGTGCGTGGCGGGCTCGTTCCACCGGTACCTGTCGAGGCGGATCGCGTACGCGGCGATCGTCCGCTCGCACGCAGTGGCCGTTCGCCGTCCCGGTGGCCGCGTCCTCGCGCGCTTCGGCTCCGTCAACCAGAACGGTGTCCCGATGGTGTTCGGCGTGCTCGGGGCCCGCCTCGACGGGGCGTGCGCGCCGACCTGGTACCGCGTCCACCTGCCGATGCGACCGAACGGGATCAAGGGCTGGGTGCCGGCGTCCGAGGTCACCATCGCGTCCGTGAACACCCGGATCGACGTCGACCTCTCCAAGCGGCGGCTGACGCTCTATCGAGACGGCCGCCCGATCCTGACCGCCACGGTGGCCGTCGGCTCGCCCGCGACGCCGACGCCGACAGGCCGGTTCTACGTCAACCAGCGACTGATTCCAGACGACAAGAACGGCCCCTACGGCCCGGCGGCGATCGGCATCTCCGCGTTCTCGAACGTGCTGACCGGCTGGACGCAGGGTGGCCCCGTGGCGATCCACGGGACGGACGAGCCGTCCTCGATCGGGCACGCGGTCTCGAACGGGTGCATCAGGCTGCCGAACAGGCTCGTGCCCCGGGTGTTCGCGCAGGCGCTTGCCGGCACGCCGGTCACCGTGCACCCCTAGGAGGTAGGGTCTTCGGCATGGCCGAGACCGACGACCAGAAGACGATGGTGGGCAAGCTCGCCGACGTCGGCGGGGACGCGATCCAGCGGATCGG
>DASPSY010000018.1:0-43383 GCA_035623685.1 Gaiellaceae bacterium | reverse complement strand
TGCGGTGACGATGCCGTTCGTCGCGATCGCGACCACGTACCTCTACTTCGACCTGAAGACCCGATCGGTGCTCGAGTCCCGCGCCGTCGTGGTCCGGGACGAGCTTCCCGCCGAGATCTGAGAGCCCGATCGCATCCGCGCGCCTTTGCGTGGCATGCTTGAGACGTGGCCGCGGCGACACAGGCGCACCTGACCCCGTCGGAGCGCGCGGCGCGCGGACAGGCCGCGCGGAAGCTCGCGCCGAGGAGCAGTCACGGCGACTGGGAGCCGTCGCCCACACGTCCTGATCCGATCGCGCTGCTCGAGGAGCAGGCGAAGACGCGCGTCCCCGCGCTGGTGCCGATCCGATACGGGCGCATGCTCGTCTCGCCCTTCGCGTTCTTCCGCGGCACTGCGTCGATCATGGCCGCCGATCTCGCGTCCACGCCGGGCTCGGGCTACCGGGCGCAGCTCTGCGGAGACGCACACCTTTCGAACTTCGGGATCTTCGGCACGCCGGAGCGGAGGTTCGTCTTCGACATCAACGACTTCGACGAGACGCATCCCGGTCCGTGGGAGTGGGACGTGAAGCGCCTGGCGGCGAGCTTCGCGGTCGCAGGCCGCGACTGTGGCTTCTCGCGGAAGCAGCGCGCCAGGATCGTCGCCTCGACCGTTCGCAGCTATCGGGAGACGATGCGGGAGCTCGCCGTGTCGCCGAGCCTCATGATCTGGTACTCCCACCTCGAGATCGACCCGCTGCTCGCGCGACTGCGCCGCAAGCTCTCGACGAAGCGGCTCGCGCGGGTCGAGAAGGACGTCGCGAAGGCGCGGACCAAGGACAGCATGCGCGCGTTCTCGAAGCTGACCGGAGTCGTCGACGGCGAGCGCAAGATCGTCAGCGACCCGCCGCTGATCGTGTCGATCGAGGAGCTGCTCGACGAGGCCGGGGTCCAGCTCCTCGACGGTGATATCCGAACGATGGTCAACAAGTACCGGAGAACGCTCACTCACGACCGTCGCGACCTGCTCGACCAGTACAGGCTGGTCCACATCGCCCGCAAGGTCGTCGGCGTCGGCAGCGTCGGGACGCGCGCCTGGATCGTGCTGTTCCTCGGCCGTGACGAGGACGACCCGCTCATGCTCCAGGTCAAGCAGGCGGAGGCCTCGGTGCTCGAGCCGTACCTGGGCGCGAGCGAGTACAAGAACTCCGGGCAGCGCGTCGTCGTCGGCCAGCGGCGGATGCAGGCAGCCGGCGACCCGTTCCTCGGCTGGACACACGTCAAGGGCGGCGCCGAGGGCGCCGGTGAGCGCGACTACTACGTCCGCCAGCTCTGGGACTGGAAGGGAAGCGCCACGATCGAGGCGATGATCCCGAGCGCGCTGGCACGGTACGGCCGCGTCTGCGCCTCGACGCTTGCACGCGCGCACGCTCGCTCAGGGGACAGGATCGGGATCGCGGGGTACCTCGGCCGCGGCAGCGTCTTCGACCAGGCGATGGTCTCGTTCGCGGAGACGTACGCCGATCAGAACGAGCGCGACTACGCCGCCCTCGCCGAAGCCGTCGAGACCGGCCGCGTCGAAGCGCAGACCGGTCTCTAGGCTTCCTCTGACTACGTCGCGGCCGCGAGGTGCTCCTCGTCCGCGACGAGCTGGCGATCGGACGGCACCGCCGCCATCACCACTTTCAGCGCATGCGTCTCGGCTGCGGCGCCGAAGACGTCGTACGCCTTCTCCGTCTCGGCGAGCGCGAAGTGGTGCGTCGCGAACCGGGTCGGATCGAGACGTCCGCCCTCGATCAGCTTCAGCAGCTTCGGCGTCGTTGCCGTATCGACGAGCCCGGTCGTGATCAACACGTCGCGGATCCACAGCTTCTCCAGATGGAGCGTTGCGGAGTGGCCGTGGACACCGATGTTCGCCACCCGGCCTCCCGGACGGATCAGGTCGGCGCAGAGCTCGAATGTCTCTGGCACTCCGACCGCCTCGATTGCGACGTCGGCGCCGAGACCTCCGGTCAACGCCATCACCTCGGCGACGGCGTCCTGGTCGCCGTTGTTGATCGTCGTGTCCGCCCCGAACTCGAGCGCCTTCTCGAGGCGCGCATCCGCGACGTCGATGGCGACGATCCGGCCCGGCGTGTGCAGCTGGGCGGTCATGATCGCCGCGAGCCCGATCGGACCCGCGCCGACCACGGCGACCGTGTCGCCCGGCTCGACGCGCCCGTTGAGCACGCCGACCTCGTATGCGGTCGGGAGGATGTCGGCGAGGAAGAGCACCTGCTCGTCCGAGAGCAGCTCCGGGACCTTGTACACCGACGTGTCGGCGAACGGCACGCGCGCGTACTCGGCCTGGAGACCGTCGATCAGGTGGCCGAAGATCCAGCCGCCGCCACCTGTGCACAGTCCGTAGTGGCCTTCCTTGCAGAAGCGGCAACGCCCGCACGACGTGATGCACGAGACGAGCACGCGGTCGTTCGGCTTGATCGTCGTGACGGCCGCGCCGACCTCGAGGACGGTGCCGACTGCCTCGTGCCCGAGGATGGTGCCGGGCTTCACCTCCGGCACGTCTCCCTTGAGGATGTGCAGGTCGGTGCCGCAGATCGTCGAAGAGTCGATCCGGACGATCGCGTCGGTCGGCTCGACGATCACTGGATCCGGAACGAGCTCCCACGCCCGTTGTCCAGGCCCGTGGTAGACGAGAGCCTGCATCGGTCCACCTCCTTTGTTCGCTGGCCCAAGTGTCGAGCCGCGCGCGGGCGCCCGACATCGGCACCGCCCCTGACCTCGCTGCGGCTTTCCCGCAGGCCGTGGCCCGGAGGCGACCGGTCAGCCGAGCGTGCCTGTCGGTGCGTCGAGCGCTACGCGACCGGCCGGTGCGATCCTCCGCGGCGACGTCGCAGGCGAATAGGCGCTTCCGTCCGGGGCTGTCGCAGGAGTGTCACCGGACCGCGACCGTCCGGAGACCCATCCGCGGGCACGCGCGTGTCAGTCTCGTGCCTCGCACATTCCCTCCGTGCTCGCACGATGACGCCATGACCCCGTGCGACAACTCGGCTCTGTGCGACGCTGCGGATCGCCCGGGAGAGCTTCGGGGCCTCGACGGGCGATCCCGCAGCCTCAGCTCGTCACAGTGAGGAGAAGGCCGGTCATGGACGAGACGCCCCGGCCAAGGCTCGAACTAGGATCGGGGTGCAGGTGGCACGTTTCGTCGTCAGGCGGCTGGCGCTCGGCCTGCTGGCGCTCGCGGGGATCACCTTCGCGACGTTCTGGCTGTTCGAGTCCCAGGACCCGACCCTCGCGCAGGTCGAGAACCACCCATCGGTGTTGCACGCGTACTGGCTCTGGGTCAAGGGGCTCTGGGGCGGGCCGACGTTCCACCTGCTCACGCTGCCCGCGCCGGCCCGGCTGAACACGACGCTGTCGACGTCGGTCCTGTCGGCGCTCGGTCACACGGCGGTCCTGCTCGGCTACGCCCTCCTGCTCGTCGTCGTCTTCAGCGTCGCGGTCGCCGTGATCGCATCACGCGGGCGCGGTACGGCGGTCGACATCACCATGCGCAGCGCGTCGTACGTCATGTGGGCGGCTCCCGCGTTCCTGCTCGCGATGCTCGTCCAGCTGTTCATGTTCCACGTCTCCGGGGACCGCGGCATCGGTCCGTTCCCGCTCGCCGGCTGGCCGGGCTCGTGCCCGGGCGGGCTCGGAATCGATTCGGGAGTCCTCGCCGGCTGTCCCTCGGCGGGAAGCGGCATTCGCTACGGCCTGAATGTCATGCGATACATGACGTTCCCGGCGGTCGTGCTGGCGCTCGGGTTCATCGGGCTCCACGGCCGCTACCTTCGCTCGGCGCTGTTCGAGACGCTCGACGCGCCGTTCATCACGACCGCGCGCGCGAAGGGCGTGAGCGAGCGCGGCATCGTCTTCCGGCACGCGCTCCGCGCGTCGCTGGTCACCTTCGTCACCGTGCTGCTCGCGGACTTCGGCGCGATCTTCGGCGCCGCGATGGCGGTCGACTGGGTGTATCAGCTCAACGGTCTGGGCACGGTGTTCATCAGCGAGTTCCCGACGGACTTCGGCTCGATCAACACCTATTCGCTCGAGCTCGTGATCCTGATCATGGGCGCGTGCGTCATCCTCGCGTCGGTGCTCAGCGAGATCGTCGCCTTCTGGCTCGATCCACGGGTGCGGGCCGAGCAGTGAGCGGCGGTGTCGAGGCCTCGGCGCGTCGCGTCGCGGTCGAGGAGGAGACGGTTCATGCGCGAGGCTACTGGCGCCAGTCCCTGCACCGGCTCGCGCGACAGCGAGTGACGCTCGCAGCGCTGGGCGTCCTCCTCGTCTTGTTCGTCGTCGGTGCGCTCGCTCCCCAGGTCGCGCCGCACGGCTGGAACTGGATCGACCTCTCGCCCCATTGGCGCAACCATCCGCCCACGTTCGAGGGCGGCCATGTCCTCGGCACGGACAACATCGGCCGCGACATTCTCACGCGCACCCTCTGGGGCCTGCACTACACCGAGCAGACGGCGCTGATCGGCGCGTTGTTCGCGACGCTGCTGGGCGTGGCCGTCGGAGCGTTCGCCGCGCTCCTCGGCGGCTGGCCGGACGCCACTCTGATGCGTATCGCCGATCTCGTCGCGGGCTTTCCGGCGATCATCCTGATGATCATCGCGTTCGAGTACTTCCGACCCGTGTCGGTGTGGACGGCCACGTTCGTCTTCGCCTTGACCCTGTGGACGGTCGTCGCCCGCATCACGCGTGCCCGACTCGCCGCGCTCGCGCCGGAGGAGTTCGTCCAGGCCGCGCGCAGCCTCGGCGCGACAGAGTCCCGGGTGTTCTTCAAGCACCTGCTCCCGAATGCCGCCGGCACGATCGTCGTCGCGGCGACGTCGGTCGTCGGGCTGATCCTCCTCGTCGAGGCGACGACGGAGTTCTTCGGTTATGGGATCCCCTCGATCGAGCGGCCGACGCTCGGAAACCTGATCGGTGAGCCGACGTCGTCGGGCATCGGCGCCTACAACATCGTCGGTCTCGGCTGGTGGGTCTGGGTGGCTCCTGCGGTGCTGCTCGTCGTGCTGCTCTGCTGCGTCAACCTCGTCGGCGACGGCCTCGACGCGGCGCTCAACCCCCACACCCCGCGCCGCTGACCCTCCGAGGCGACGCCGGTTAGGGTTGGCCGTCGTTGACCGGGTCGGCGATCCGCATCGACGATCTCCGCGTCGTTCGCGGCGGCGTCACGGTGCTGCCCGGATTGAGCTGCGAGGTCGCGTCCGGCTCGGTGACAGGGTTGCTGGGACCGAGCGGAAGCGGGAAGTCGACGCTGATCCGCTCGATCGTCGGCGTCCAGCGAGTCGCAGGCGGAGTTGTCGACGTCCTCGGTCACCCCGCTGGATCCGCGGAGCTGCGCACTCGCGTCGGCTACATGACCCAGGCGCCGTCGGTCTACGGCGACCTCACCGTTCGCGAGAACCTGGACTTCTTCGCGCAGGTCCTGCGTCAATCGCGCGACAGTGTCGAGCACGTCCTCGAGGACGTCTCGATGAAGGCGCACGCAAGGCGGATCGTGAACAGCCTCTCGGGAGGCGAGCGGGCTCGCGTGTCGCTCGCAACGGCACTGCTCGGCGCGCCGCAGTTGCTCGTGCTCGACGAGCCGACGGTGGGGCTCGACCCGGTGCTGCGACGCGATCTCTGGGAGCTCTTCCACGGACTCGCCGAACGCGGCACGACGCTGCTCGTCTCGAGCCACGTGATGGACGAGGCCGATCGTTGCGACTCGCTCTTGCTCCTTCGCGACGGGCGGCTGCTCGCGGGCGCCACGCCGGACGAGTTGCGTTCGCGAACGGGCGAGCGCGACCTCGACGCCGCATTCCTGCGGCTCGTGGAGGACGGGCCGTGAGCTGGCGAGTCACGGGCGCCGTCGCGCGCCGCGTGCTGCGTCAGCTCCGGCGCGACCCGCGCACGATCGCGCTGATCCTCGCCGTTCCGTGCGTGCTGGAGCTTCTTCTCCAGCAGTTGTTCGGCAGGCACTCACACGTCTTCCAGGAGGTCGGCACTCCGCTCCTCGGCCTCTTCCCGTTCATCACGATGTTCCTGGTCACGTCGATCACGATGCTCCGCGAGCGGACCTCGGGGACGCTCGAGCGACTGATGACGATGCCGCTCCACAAGGTCGACATCCTCGCCGGCTACGGCATCGCGTTCGCGCTCGTCGCCGTGGTCCAGGCAACGCTCGTCTCGACGCTGGCGTTCGGGCTGCTCGGTCTCGACGTTGCCGGCCCGAGATGGCTCGTCGTCGTGCTGGCCGTCGCGAATGCCGTTCTCGGCAGCACGCTCGGGCTCTTCGTCAGCGCGTTCGCGGAGACGGAGTTCCAGGCGGTGCAGTTCATGCCGGCAGTCGTCTTCCCACAGATTCTCCTGTGCGGACTCTTCGTGCCACGGGCGGAGATGGCGGCGTGGCTACGCGCGATCTCGTACGTCTTGCCACTGACCTATGCCTACGACGCACTTGCGCGGACTGCCGCGAACGAGCTCGACGGGCGGTTCGCACTCGACGTCGCCGTCATCTGCGGCTGCATCGTGCTCGCGGTCGGCCTCGGAGCGGCGACGCTGCGGCGGCGCACCGACTGACGATCCTGCCTCGGCTACGCTCGACTCGTGTTTCTCAACATCCTCGTCGGTATCGACGGCTCACCTGCGTCCGGACGCGCGCTCGAGCACGCGGTCGAACTCGCCCGCAGCGGCAATGCGAACCTGACGCTGATCACGGTCGCGCCGCCGGCGTCGAGCTACGTCACGCTCGCCGGCCTGAGCGTCGAGACGATGGAGGCCGAGCTCGAGAGCTGGGCCCGCGGGCTCCTCGACAAGGCAAACCGCGCCGTGCCGGACGACGTCATCGCCCACACCGTCCAGCGCAGCGGACACGCGGGACCGGAGATCGTGCGAGAGCTCGAGCGCGGACACTACGACCTGGTCGTGCTCGGAACGCGCGGCCGCACGCGCGCCGCAGAGGGACTGCTCGGGAGCGTGAACGCTTACGTGCACTTCCACGCACGCGTACCGCTGCTGTCCGTCCCCGGCGACGAGGCTCCGAAGCCCGCGGCGGTGTAGGCGGACGCGACCGACGCTCAGGTCGGCGTGCGCTTCGTCGACCGGCGTTGCCTCTTCAGCCCATCGAGGATCAGGTCGAGCCCGAACTCGAACTCGTTCCTGCCGTCGCGCGCTCCTGCCGACAGGTGCTGTTCTCCGTGCTCGGCGAGGTACGGGTACTGCGGCCGCATCTGCTCGAGGAAGCGCGCCGCCCACTGCTCGAGGTCTTCTCCGTCGGGAGGAGCGAGCATGCGCGCAGCCTTGGCGTGTCCGAGCTGCCAGAGGGTGAACCCGAAGATGTGGCTGTCGAGCGTGTGATACGCGGAGTAGGTCAACCGTGCGGAGAAGCCCGCCTCGCGCAGACGCCGCAGCAACCACTCCATGTAGCGGATGCGCGGCCCGCCGACCACACGCGTGTCGCTCGGCACCAGCGCGAGGCCGCACGCCCACGAGTGCTGGATCAGCAGATCGTGCGCCGAGATCGCGCACCGACGGATCGCCCTGTCCCATCGCGGCTCGTCATCGGGTAGCTCGAAACGCTCGATCACGCGGTCGACCATCGCCGCGACGAGCTCGCCCTTGTTCGCGACGTGGTTGTACAGCGACATCGCCTCGACGTTCAGCGCCTGACCGAGCTTGCGCATGCTCAACGCCTCGATGCCGTCCTTGTCGGCGAGCACGATCGCCTTCTCGAGCACTCGCTCCTTCGACAGCGGCTTCCGGGTGCGGGCTCTCGTCGTCATTCGACTTGACAAGCTTACGCCGTATGTCTAGCTTACGCCATAAGCTTACACCGTAATGGAGGCAAGGATGGCGACGATGACAGCCACGACAAGTCCCACGGAGACGATGAAGGCGATCGTGCGCAGGCGATGGGGCAGGCCGCGGGACGTCGTCGAGCTGGCCGACGTCCCCAAGCCGGAGCCCACGGACGACGAGGTGCTCGTCCGCGTGCTCGCGAGCTCGATCAACCGCAGCGACTACTACGCGCTCGGCGGAGTTGCGGTGCTGATGCGGCCGATGATCGGCGGCTTCCTGCGCCCGAAGTCAGACAGATTCGGCGGCGACTTCGCGGGGATCGCGGAGGGGGTCGGCAAGAACGTCACAGACGTCCAGCCTGGCGACGAGGTCTACGGCTGCCGGACGGGCGCCTTCGCCGAGTACGTCGCCGCGAAGATGGCGGTCGCACGGAAACCGGCGAACCTCTCGTTCGAGGAGGCAGCCGCTGTCCCGGTCGCGGCGATGACGGCGCTCCAGGCGCTCCGAGACCGGGGCCGCCTTCAGCCGGGACAACGTGTGCTCGTAAACGGCGGCTCGGGCGGCGTCGGCACGTTTGCCGTGCAGCTTGCGAAAGCACTCGGCGCGGCCCACGTGACGGCCGTGTGCAGTCCACGCAACGTCGAGCGCGTCCGCTCGCTCGGCGCCGACCGGGTAATCGACTACACATGCGAGGACTACACCTGCAGCGGCGAGCGCTACGACCTGATCGTCGACGTCGCGGGAAGTCACTCGTGGCGAGAGAACCGACGCGTCCTCGTGGCGGACGGCACCCTGGTGCTCGCAGGCGCGCCGACCGGGAACCGACTGACCGGTCCGATGGGCCGCCTGGCGTGGACCTGGCTCTCGTCGCGGCCTGGGAAGCAGCGGCTCGTCTTCTTCATCTGCACGCCGAACCGTCCGGACCTCGCCGTTCTGCGCGAGCTGATCGAGGCCGGCAAGGTGCACCCGGTCGTCGACCGCGTCTATCCGCTCGCGGCGACCGCCGACGCGCTCGAGACGATGGGCGAGGGCCACGTGCAGGGAAAGCTCGTCGTTCGGATCGCCTGAGGCGGAGCCCGCTCACACGGCGGAGTAGGCAGTCGCCGGATGCTCATGCCTCGCGTCGAGAGCCGCATGCTCGCGAAGAATCACGACGCTCGCCGCCAGCGTCCAGAGCAGCTCCAGCCCATACGTGGCGAACTGGACTGCGCCGTCGGGTGAGAGGGCTCCGTGGCGCGCGAGGGCGCCTCCGCCGACGAGAAAGACCACCGCAGCGATCCCGCTGACCCAGCGAAACCACGGGATCGGCGCCGCCATGGTGGCAGCCGCCATCAATGCGAGCAGGACGTTCGAGAGCACGAGCGTCATCGCGGCAAACACGAAGAAGGCCCTCGTCAAGCCGGGATCGCCGCCACCGGCGACTCCGAAGGAGATCGCGGCGATGCTCGCAAGCCCGGTCAGCGAGATGGCGACGTTGAGTGCGCCGCCGACCACGGCGACGAGCGCGGCGGAGTCAGAGCCCGAGCGTCGCAACAATCGGGCGAGCCCGCACAGGAAGACGAGCCACATCGCATTGCCGATCCCTTGGACGACGACGGTCACGAGCGTCCATGAGCGGTGGTCGACGAAGTAGGCGTCGAGCACGCCCGCTCGGTCACCCGTCCGCGGAAAGCCGGGGCCGAAGAACTCGACGAAGGCGAGCAGCACGAAGCCGATGCCCGCGGCACCGGCGAGACGATTCCAACTCATGCGAACGACCTCTCTTCGATCGTGGGGAGCACGAATCCACGCTAGGACGACGAGATCGCTCGGTCATCGGCCGCGCGCCTGATTCGAGTCCGACCGCAGGGCGAACGTGCTCATACCACCGACGGATGACTGATCGTCCCAGCGGAATTACGCTCGCTGCGTGAGGATCCGCCGCCTCTGGAGCGAGCTGCCGCCCGCCGATATCGCTCTCGCACTCGCTCTGTTCGCCGTCAAGGAGGCGTTCGTCTTCACGAGCACGCTGATGAGCGGCGGCGCGAGCGCGATCAACATTGCCTGTGCCGCGGCACTGACGCTGCCGCTGGCATGGCGGCGGCGCGCCCCTCTCCCCGCGACTGCGTTCATCGCGGCGGCAATCGTCGTCGGAGACGTCGCCTCGGGCTGGAACGGCTCGGTGATCTCGTTCGACTCGTCGATCATCGCCGCCTACTCCAGCGGCGCACATGCACGACAGCGGAGCGCGATCGCCGCGCTCATGCTGCTACTGGGAGCGAATCTCGTCGATGCTCTCGGCGCGCCGGGGAACCGCACCGGGAATGTCGCACTGGGTGTTGTCGTGTTCTCGCTGGTCCCGTGGCTCGTAGGCCAGGCGCTGCGGCGAGAACGCCGCCGGACAGCGGAGCTCAGCGAGCTGACCGGCCAGCTCGAAGCCCAACGAGAGCAACTCGCAAGCGAAGCCGTGAGCGCCGAACGAGCACGGATCGCGCGCGAGCTGCACGACGTCCTGGCACACACGATCAGCCTCATCGCGGTGCAGGCGGATGCAGCGGCCAAGCTGCTCCGTCACGATCCCGGTCGTGCGCGCGAGCCGCTCGAGACGATCCAGAGCACGTCCCGCGGCGCACTCGCCGAGATGCGCCAGGTCGTCGGACTCCTGCGCGACGACGGAGCCGGTGCCCCGACCGAGCCGCAGCCGGGGGTCGACGACATCGAGCGTCTGGTCGACGAGGTACGTCGTTCCGGAGTGCCGGTGACGTTCGAGCTCACCGGACCGCCGAGGTCGCTGTCCGCACCACTCGATCTCGCCGCGTATCGCATCGTGCAAGAGGGACTCACGAACGTGCGGAAGCACGCAGCGAACGCCGATGCTTGCGTGAGCCTCCGGTACCGACGCGACGATCTCGAGATCGAGGTCCGCGATAACGGCGCAGCGTCTGTCGAGTCGGAAGGAGGCGGCTACGGCCTCGTCGGCATCCAGGAGCGCGTTTCGCTGCTCGGCGGTCAGCTGAACGCCGGCCGAACGGCGGAGGGCGGCTTCCTCCTGCGCGCCCGGCTGCCACTGGCAGCGCCGCCGCGATGACCACGCGCGTGCTGCTCGCCGACGACCAGGCGCTCGTCCGCCGCGGCTTCCGTCTCATCCTCGAGCTCGAGAGCGACATCGAGGTCGTCGCGGAAGCGGGCGACGGACGCGAGGCCCTTCGACTGATCCGAGAGCTCGAGCCCGACGTCGTCGTCATGGACATTCGCATGCCGGAGCTCGACGGGCTCGAAGCGACGAGGCGGCTGCAATCCTCGGGATCCCCTGCGCGAGTGCTCGTGCTGACGACGTTCGACCTCAACGAGTACGTCTACGAGGCGATGCGTGCCGGCGCAAGCGGCTTCCTGCTCAAGGACGTCCCCAGCGAACAGCTCGTTGCCGGGATCCGCACCGTCGCGGCGGGCGACGCTCTGCTCTCGCCGACGGTGACGCGGCGCCTGATCGAGCACTTCGTGCAGCGGCCCCCGCCGGGCACGGTCCCACCGCGCGGCCTCGACCAGCTCACGCAACGCGAGACCGAGGTACTCACCCTGATGGCGCGCGGCCTGTCGAACGGCGAGATCGCCGAAGCGCTCTTCCTCGGCGAGGCGACGATCAAGACATACGTCGGAAGGATCCTCCAGAAACTCGGTTTGCGCGACCGCGTCCAGGCAGTCGTGTTCGCGTACGAGTCCGGGCTCGTCCAAGCGGGCGGGTCCCTTGACCCGAGTTGACGTCTAGCGGCGCCCGGATCGCTCGACGAGCCACCAGGCGCCCGGGAGCAGCGCAGCGGCGAGGTAGAGCTTGAAGATGTCGCCCGGAACGAACGGGTAGAGGCCGAGTTCGAGCGTCTTCTCGAGGTTCGTGTCGAGGACGGAGGCGAGCCACGGCAGGCCGACGAGATAGATGACGACGTTGCCGGTCAGCATGATCGCGATCGCCGATGAGAGCCGCCGGTCCCACTGACGCTCTGCGAGGAATCCGGTGACTGCAGCGGCGATCACGAATCCGACGACGTAGCCACCGGTGGCGCCGGTGATCACGCTCCAGCCGGACGTGTGGTGGGCGTAGACCGGCGCGCCCGCAATGCCCAGCACGAGGTACAGCAGCATGCTCGTGCTACCGAGCAGGCTGCCGAGGGACGCTCCGACGAGCAGCACCGAGAACGTCTGACCGGTGATGGGTACGGGCGTGAACGGGAGCTTGACCGAGATCTGCGCCGCTGCGGCCACCACCGCGGCACCGGCGACGACCAGCAGCGCGTCGACGAACAGGCCCGCACGCGGAAAGACGGCGAGGCGAAGTGTGGCGGCGTGCGAGTTCACGGCGGCTGATCCTAAACCGGAATCATTCGCCGTTGCGCGTATCCGCGAGTATTCTCGCCGCGTGAGCTCGATGGACACCGCCCTCACCACGCAGATCGAGCGCGACCAGTCGCGGGCGCTCTTCGGCCAGACCATGGGCCTCGTCGCAGTCACGGCCGGGTTCTTCGCGCTCGGCGCGTACCTCGGACGCGACCTGTCGTACGGAGCCGGCTGGCTTTGCTACATCGCTGCATTTGCGGTACTGATCGGACTGAACTTCGCGGCCGCGAAGTCGGAGCAGCTCGCGATCGGCCTCCTGTTCGGGTTCGGAGTGCTCATCGGCGTCGGCACCGCTCCCGTGATCGCCTACTACACGAGCACCAACCCACAGGCTGTGTGGCAGGCGGGCGGTGCGACTGCGCTCTTCATCGCCGGATTCGGCGCCGCCGGTTATGCGACGCGCCGCGACCTGTCGGGCCTCGCGCGCGTCTCGTTCTGGGCGCTGCTCCTGCTGATCCTGTTCGGGCTCGTCTCGATCTTCGTCCGGATCCCGAACGGCGCCTTGATCTACTCGATCGCAGGGCTCGTCATCTTCGCCGGCCTCGTCTTGGTGGACTTCCAGCGACTGCGGCGCACGCGTGACATCCGGGCCGCGCCGCTGCTCGCCGCGTCCATCTTCCTCGACGCCCTCAACGTCTTCCTGTTCTTCCTGCGGATCTTCGGCAACAACCGGTAGGCGCGTCGGTCCCGCGCGTCACGCGACCGGTGGCGGATCGCCCTCGAGGCTACGGGCGAGCTCCGGCACCCAGTCGCAGACGTCGCAGGCGTGACGGACAACGGCGTGCGCGAAGCCGACCGCGGCCGCGTGCGGATCTGGCGAGGCGACGACCTCGTCCCAGTCGAGGATGAACTCGCCGAGGGTCGCGTCCCAGCGGCCGGGCGAGACGTCCGCCCCGGTCAACCCGTCGGGTGCGGGGTGCGCGTAGGCGTAGAACGCGGCGCGTCCATATCTGGCATCCCCGGGCCACCAGCCGAGCGCGATCTCCTGCGCGTCCATCGAGTTGCGCATGATGAACGCCCTTGACGGGGGTTCGGCCGGCCGTCCCGAGAACAGGCTGACGGCAAGGTCGAACGATCCCCACCAGGCGTTGACCGGGGTCGAGCGGCCGCGGTACGGCGCCCGGATCTCCTCGAGGACGAACGACGCCCTCGTCGCAGCGAGGAAGTACGCGTCGACTGCCGCTGGATCGTAGGTCGCATGCTCGACGTCCTCGTCGAGGGGTGTCTGCCACGGCGTCTCCTGCGGCCTCGGATTGAACTCGACGTCGCCTGCAAGCTCGCGCACGGCGCCCAGCACCTCGCGCGTCACCTCGGCGACCGACCGGTTCGGAGTCAGAGCCGTTCCTCGCGCCGCCCCGTTGCTGTGCTCGACCAGCGCCTCGTGTGCACGCAGGTCCAGCACGACCCCGAACGAACCCGATCCGTCGGGAGCCGGCAACGGCGCCGTCTCCCAACCCCGTGCGGTGAGACGCAACGCCGCGTGCTGGAACTGCGGCGCCGGCGCAGCCAGCTCGACCGCGAGCTTGCCGAGCACCTGCACATGCCCGTGGAGCGTGTCGCACGTCTCGCTCCATCCCTCGTAGGACACCGGCGGCCATGCGGGAAGCCGGGTCCGCATCTACGTCGTTGCGCGAGCGGCAGTGGCGAAGGCCTCTGCCGGCGGAGCTGCCGGCGCCGTCAGGCCCGCAGCCGCGTACGCGGCGTCCTCGTCGAGAGTCTCGTGCTCGAGCAGCGCCTGCGCGAGCGAGTCCAACCGGTTTCGGTTCTCACGAAGGAGCGCGACGACGCGGTCGTGCGCCTCGGAGACGATGCGGCGCACCTCGTCGTCGACGAGCCTCTGCGTCTCGGTCGACACCTCCGAGACGCCCGGGAGGAGTGGGCCTAAGCCGTCGCGCGGCACCACTGCGATCGGGCCGATCGCATCGCTCATGCCCCAACGCCCGACCATCTGTCGGGCGAGCTCGGTCAACTGCTGGATGTCCGACTCCGCGCCCGTGCTGATCTCGCCGAACACGACTTCCTCCGCAGCGCGGCCACCCAGAGCAACGTCGATCTTCGCGTAGACCTCGGGCTCGAGGTAGTTGAAGCGGTCGCTGTCCGGAGCAGAGAAGGTGACGCCGAGCGCGAGCCCGCGCGGGATGATCGAAACCTTGCGGACCGGGTCCGCACCCTTCGTGAGCATGCCGACGATCGCGTGGCCGCCCTCGTGGTACGCGGTGCGGCGTCGATCCTCGGCGCTCATCATCACCTGACGCTCGGCCCCGAGGACGATCTTCTCCAGCGAGTCGGTGAAATCGGCCTCCTGCACGACGTCGTGTCCGCGCCGCGCCGCAAGCAGCGCCGCCTCGTTGACGAGGTTTGCGAGGTCTGCGCCGACCATTCCCGGAGTCGTCGCGGCGATCCGGCGCAGGTCGACGTCCGGTCCCAGCGGCACGCCGCGAACGTGGACTTCGAGGATGGCCTCGCGGCCGGCCCGATCGGGCGGCTGCACGGCGACGCGACGGTCGAAGCGCCCGGGTCGGAGCAGCGCCTGGTCGAGCACGTCCGGACGATTGGTCGCGCCGATGACGATCACGCTCGTCGACGAGTCGAAGCCGTCCATCTCGGTGAGGATCTGGTTGAGCGTCTGCTCGCGCTCGTCGTTGCCGCCACTGAACCCTGCGACACCCGACGTGCGTGACCGACCGATGGCGTCGAGCTCGTCGATGAACACGATCGACGGGGCGTCCTCCTTCGCCTGGTTGAAGAGGTCGCGGACACGCGAGGCGCCGACGCCGACGATCGCCTCCACGAACTCGGACGCGGCCATCGAGTAGAACGGAGCGTTCGCCTCGCCTGCGACCGCCCGCGCGAGCAGCGTCTTGCCTGTGCCGGGCGGGCCGGAAAGGAGCACGCCGTGCGGGATCCGGCCGCCGAGCCGGCGGTACTTGTCCGGGTTGCGGAGGAAATCGACGACCTCGCTCAGCTCGTCCTTCGCCTCGTCGATTCCCGCGACGTCCGCGAAGGTGATCCGGTCACCCGCGGGTTCGTAGCGGCGTGCACGTGAACGCCCGAAGGAGCCGAGGACGTTCTGCACGCTTCCCGCGCGCCGCATCAGCCAGAACAGCAGAAAGACGAAGAGGATGGTCGGGCCGAACCCGAGCAGCAGGCTCTGCCACCACGGCGGTCCTGTATCGAGCGGCTGCGCGTTGACGACAACGCGATGCTCCTGGAGCAGGTTCGAGAGCGCGTCCGTGTTCGCGAACGCCGGCACTTCCGTTCGAAAGTCGGTGGTCGCCTTCGATCCTTGGTAGCTGAGCTTCTCGGTCAAGGTGCCCTGGATCGTCGTGCCCTTCGAGGTGATCTCCTTGACGTGGTTCGCACGGACCTGGTCGAGGAAGAACGGGCTGTAAGGCACTCGCTCGCGCGAAGCGGCATGCGTCGCGCGTGCGCTCAGGACGATGTTGAGCGCGAGGACGGCGATGGCGAATGCGATCCACCCACGGCCGGGACGCCACGCCGATCTCTGCTGGCCCGTCGGCGACGACCCCCGCGGCGAGGGCGGAGGTGTGCTCTCCTCGTTCGTCCCGAGCGGCGGCACGGGACCACGCTAGCGCGCGTGGGCTTCCACCGGGCGGGAAGCTCGGCGAAGAGCGACCTCCCCGGCTGCAACCGCAGACGATCGGCTCGGCGGCGTCAGGTCAGTCGCGCGCGAACGCCGCCTTTGCTTCCATGGCGAGGTCGACGAACGGCTCGCCGCTGACGTCGACCACGGCCTTGTGGATCGTGCCGCCGGCGAACGCCCACGGCGACTCGCCCGGATAGTCGTCGGTGACCGGCTCGCCACCGTCCTTGCCGACGTTCAGCCCCTCGCCTGCGAGCGAGAACTTGCCCGGCTGCGTCTTGATCCTCCCCGCGCCGACCTCGTCCTCGCCGATGTGCATCGTCAGCGTCCCCTCTATCGGCATGGCCTCGCCCTCGCGCTCGAACGAGACGGAGAAGACGTGGCGGCCGGTCGGGATCTCCTCGTCCGACTCCACGACCTGCTCCTGGAGGCCGACGAAGTTGTAGACGTACTTGAGCTTGCCGTCCTTGACGTACAAGGCATGACCGCCGAAGCGGGCACCCTGCGCGAAGAGGACACCGCCGGCCTCCTCCGTGTCGACGGTCGCCTCGACGGCGATCGTGTACGAGCGGTTGCGGATGTTCGGCGCCACCGACTCCGGGATCTCGGAGCCTCCGGGGTAGTACACGTACCGGTCGCGCGGCTTGCTCAGCTGCGGCCGCTCGGTGCCGAGGATCTCGATCGCGTTCCGATTCTCGAGGGGCAGTGCCTGGTAACGGCCGGCCTCGTGCCACCAGAGCCCGACCAGTTCCTGGAGCTTCTCCGGCTGCTCGGCGGCGAGGTCGTGACACTCGCTCGGATCGTTCTCGGTGTCGAAGAGCTCCCAGCGCTGGCGCTCGTAGCCCGCCCAGTTCTCGGGTGCCGAGTTCGAGACAGCGGCCGCCTTCCACCCCTGGTGCCAGATCGCCCGGGTGCCGAGCATCGAGTAGAACTGCGTCTGCTTGTCGGTCTCCGCGTCGGGGTCGTCGAACGTGGCGGCGAAGCTGATCCCCTCGAGCGGGACCTGGGTGTGGCCCTTGACGACCTCGGGCAGCTCGATCCCGAGGCACTCGTAGATCGTCGGCACGATGTCGATCGCGTGCGTGTACTGGCGACGGGCGCCTGTCGCGGTGATCCGCTTCGGCCACGAGACGATCATCGGGTCGGCCGTGCCGCCCTCCCAGTTGGAGTAGCGCTTCCAGAGCTTGAACGGTGTGTTGAACGCGCACGCCCAACCGGTCGGGTAGTGGTTGTACGTCCGCGGCGTGCCCAGGTCGTCCAGGAACGGCAGAGCCTCCTCGATCCTGTCGGGAAGCCCGTTGAAGATCTTGTTCTCGTTGACCGACCCGTTCGGCCCGCCTTCGCCCGACGCGCCGTTGTCGGAGACGAGGACGATCAGCGTGTCGTCGAGCTCGTCGGTCTCCTCGAGGTGGTCGAGCAGCCGGCCGATCTGGTGGTCGGCGTGGCTGAGGAACCCGGCGTACACCTCGGCCATCCGGCAGAACAGCCGCTTCTCGTCGTCCGAGAGCGCGTCCCACGAGCGCACGGTGTCGAGCTCCGGCCAGGCCTGGCCGTCGGGGCCTTTCTCGTCCGCATACGGGTTGATCGGGGACAGCTCGGCCTTGTCGGTGACGACTCCCATCTGCTTCTGGCGCTCGAACACGAGCTCGCGATACGCCTCGTAGCCCATGTCGAACTTGCCCTTGTACTTGTCCGCCCACTCCCTCGGAACGTGGTGCGGCGCGTGGCAGGCGCCCGGGCAGTAGTAGAGGAAGAAGGGCTTGTCGGGCGCAATCGCCTTCGCATCGCGGATGAACGAGAGCGCCTTGTCGGTGAGGTCGACCGTGAGGTGGTAGCCCTCTTCCGGCGAGTACGGCTGCTCGACGGGATGGTTGTCGTACACGAGATCGGGATACCACTGGTTCGTCTCGGCGCCGAGGAAGCCGTAGAAGCGCTCGAATCCGCGTCCGACTGGCCACTGGCTCTTCCGCGAGGCGAGGTTCATCTCGTCCTCGGCGGTGAGGTGCCACTTCCCGGTCATGTACGTGTTCCAGCCGTGCTCGCCGAGAACCTCGGCGATCGTCGCGCACTCGAACGGGATGTGCCCGTTCGAGCTCGGGAACCCCGACGCCGCCTCCGTGATCACGGCCATCCCGTTCGTCGTGTGGTTGCGGCCGGTGATCAAGCACGACCGCGTCGGCGAGCACAGCGCCGTGGTGTGGAAATTCGTGTAGGTGAGACCGCGCTCCGCGATCCGGTCGATGTTCGGCGTCTCGATCATCCCGCCGAAGGGCTCCATCGCCGAGAAGCCGACGTCGTCGAGGACGATGTACAGCACGTTCGGCGACCCTTCGGGCGCGGTCGGCTGCGTGTACGGTCCCCAGTCCGGCACCGAGTCGGTGATGTCGACGTTGACGACGCCCCTGAACGGCTTCATGACTGGGCTCCTTTTCGAGTCGTGACCGTGAGCCTGCAAGGATGCAACACTCGCCCGCGCGCTGCAGGTCTGTAGCAGCCGTCGCCTGAAGGGGTATCGTCGTGCGCCGGAGAGCGCACGCGACGTGGAGGTGGGCAGTGGGCCTCGAGTTCGTCCTCGACTCACCGATCGTGAGGACGTTTGTCGCGGACGTCCTCGAGGTGATCGCCACGTCGGCCGGCCCGGCGCAGGCGTGCGAGACGATCAGGCCCCGCTTCGCCGACCTGCTCGCCGACCCGGACTGGCTGCCGGCCGTCTACCGAGCCCCTGCGCCCGAGAGCGGCATGGGCGGCGGCATCGGGCAGTGGCTCCTGTGCCGCGCCGACGACGGCTCGATGTCGCTGTTCTCGCTCGTCGTCCCGCCCGGCTCGCAGACGCCCATCCACGACCACCTCGCCTGGGGCCTCGTCGGCCTCTACCGGGGGACCCAGGACGAGGAGATCTACACGCGACGGGACGGCGAGCTCGAGTTGGTCGAGCGTCGCGCGCTCGTGCCCGGAGACTTCTACGTCTTGATCCCGCCCCGCGACGACATCCACCGCGTGCGCACGACCTCCGCCGAGACCTCGGTCTCGATCCACCTGCTGACGAACGACGCCGGCTGTGTCTGGCGCCACGCCTACGACCCTGTGTCCGGCGAGGCCGCCCCGTTTCGCTCCGGCTACGTCAACGTCGCCTGCGACGACGAGCCGACCACGACCGCCTAGCGGTTCCCTCGGCCGAGGGTTACAGAGCGACCGGTTCAACGCCGACGTCTTTTGACAACCACGTGACCGAGGCAGGCGCGCCCAGCCGATCTGTGGAGCCTCAGTCGATGGCAGGACGTTTTTCAAATCGACTGTACAAAGGAGCCGCCACAGATGTCCGTGCACACCCGGGGCTACACCCTCGTCATCGTCATCACCCTGTTCTTCGCCGTCCTCACACGCGGCCATGACTCTGGTCGCCACGAACGCATGGTCGGCAGCAGGGTGACGGAGCAGAAGGTCCCCTGTGTGGCACACCATCCGTGCCCAGCCGTGCAGGTCAAGGTCAACCGCGTAGACGTCCACCACTAAGTCCGCGCCCACGATGGGCATCTGGACGATCGTCACCCTGGCGATGGGCGGCTTCGTCGGCCTGTTCGACTTCCAGAACCTCCTGAGCTGGCGGCGCACGCTCGTGCTCGCACCGCTCACGGAGCCGACCGAGGACTTCACCATCGTGATCCCGCTCTTCGGGCACCCGCGCTACTTCGCGGGGCGTGAGCGAGTCGCCCACCTGCAGGAACGGATCCTCGTCGCCGTGGAGGTCTCGACCGAGCAGATGCGTGTCTTCGCGGACGAGCTCGAACACGAGGGATGGGACGTCTTCCGGACGGTGATCGACGATCCGAGCCCTCCGAAGCTGGTCCTCGCCGCGCTCGAGGCGGACGCGGTGACGACGAGCGTCGTGATGCGGTTGGATGCGGACTCGTCCGTCGGCCCCGAGCTCGCGAATGCGATCGCCGCCGCAGCCGAGGACGGCGCAGACCTCTGCTCGGTGAAGGTGCTCGCGCGCAACCGCACGAGGAACGCATGCACACGCTTCCAGGCGCTCGAGTACGACATGGCGATGCTCTCGCGCCACTACCGCCCCTGGCTCGTCTCCGGCGCAGGCGTCGTCGCGCGCACGGTGATGCTCCGCGAGATCCTTCGCCGCCACTCGATGAGTCCGATCGGCGAGGACATCGAGATGGGCCGGGTCGCATACGCGCATCGCATGCGCATCCGACATCTCGACGTCGTCGTGGAGACGGACGTCCCCGAATCCTGGTGCGCACTCTTCCGTCAGCGCCGGAACTGGTGGGCCGGGAACTTCCGCCACTCGATCGTCAACTTCGACCGGAACGCGCTCCAGCTCCCCTGGTGGACGCTCTACAACCTCGCAATCGTCTGGGTCACTCTCCACCTGGCGGTGTGGCGGTATCCGCTGTACCTGCTCCACCCGTCGGTGAAGGTGTTCGCCTTCCTCGTGCTCCTGATCCTCGTGGCGGCGATCACGACGCTCATCGCCAACTGGCAGGTGCGCGCCCCGCTCATGCTCGTCTACCCGGTCTACGCGATGGCGCAGTCGACGATGATCCTGTCCGTCGGCGCAGCCTGGTACCTCCGCCTGCTCGAGAGGTCGCGCAGGCTCGGCCGCTACCGATTCGGCATCCGCCGCGAGCGGCTTCGGGTCGGAAGCTGGATGCGTGTTCTCGAGATAGATCTCGGCCCGACACGTCGCACCGGGCCGGCCCGCTACACGTATCAGTGGCAGGTCTCCCGGAACGGCATCACCTGGACGGACATCGCGGGAGCGACCCGAAAGCGGGTCGCCGTGCCGACCCCGCCGGAGGGAGCGCGCTTCCGCGCACTCGTGACGACGACGGATGTCACGGGCGCGAGGAGCACGTATCCCCTGGAGGTCGCCGGTTAGAGCGTGAGCACGACGTTCCGAGTCCGAAGGATCGACGAGGTTTCCGCGCCGACGACGTCGAGCTCGTTCAGGCTCAGCTCGAAGGCAAGCCACTCGTCCATGAACCGGTCGCGCGCCTCCCCGGAGAGCAACGGATACAGCTGCTTCAGACCGCAGTTGAAGCGTTTGTCGTCGTCGACCCTGAAACCGGCCGCAGTGACGAGCGCGTCGAAGTCATGGTCACGGATGAACGCGCGATAGCGCCAGTCGAGACCCAACCGAGCGAAAGCACGAGAGCTGCGCTCCTTCGCCTGGTCGGCCAGCCCTGCCATGGACGCGCGGCCTGCGTCGTAGTTGAGGTAGACCGCGCCGTCGCCGTGAAGGTTCGACCGAGCCGCCTCGACGTACCCTCGGCGATCGACCGCGTACGTGAGAGCGCTGAAGGAGACGACTGCGTCGACGGGATCGACGCGCACGTCCTCCGCTCGTGCATGCAAGATCTGCGCCGACGGAAGCGCAGCTCGTGCGCGCTCCACGGCCGCCTGGGCTTGGTCGACTCCGATATAGCGGATGTTCGAGCGGCGCTGCAGTAGCCTGACGAAGTTCCGCCCGTCGCCGCAGCCGAGGTCGAGAATGCGGAACTCCCCCGTGCACCGCGACGCAGCCTCGTCAATGAGCCGCAAACAGTAGAGCTTGGCCGTGTTCCCGACCGTCAAGGGCTGGTCGCTCGACAACCTCACGATCCTTTCAGAGTCGACGCGCCGCCCGGGCTGCCATGACTAGTGCGAATCGGCGTGTTTGGCTGACGACGGCAGCAGTCGGATCGGCGCTCGCACTCGTGGCACTCACCGTGCTGGTCGCAACCGGGTCGATCGGCTTCGTGGACCAGTTCGCGGTCGATCACCTGATGCCGGCGACGCGGCCGCACTCGGGCGTCAATCCGTCAGGCTGGTCGCTCACCCCCAGCCTCGATACCAGCTATCACGGCCCGGATCGAGCGCTCTCGCTCGTTGCTCACCTGATCGCGCTGCTGGGTTCGCCGATCGTCGCCGGGCTGGGCGTGCTCGCGCTCTGTGGTCTCCTCTGGCGCCAGGGACGCCGGAACGCCGCCGCGATCTGGCTCGGAGCCTTCGTGGTCGCAAACCTCGTCGAGGTCGTAGGCAAGCTCACGATCGAACGGCCCTCGCTCGACCGCAGCGTCGGTTCACACGTGCTGTCCTTGCACGCCTACGACTCCTCGTTTCCCAGCGGTCACATGCTCCGAGCGACCTTCCTCGTAGCGATGTTCGTCTGGGTCGAGCCTCGCACACGCTTCTGGGCACCCGCTCTCTGCGCGCTCGTAGGCGCCATGTTGGTCGTCGATGGAGACCATGTCGTCACCGACGTCGTCGGTGCAATCCTCGCGGCCGTCGCCTGCGCAGCGCTCGCCGCGATCATCACCGAGCCGCCGCCGTGACCCGCACTCCTCACGCGCGCGCGATCACGTACCGGTACTGGTTGGAGAGGACGTACCTGCCGTCCCGTGTGCGGTACTGCGCGAGCTCGTCGACGAACGCACGCTTGAGCTCTTGCTCGCGCTCGGGCCCGGCGAGGACGACGAGGCCGGCGACTGCGACGAGCGCACGGCCGAGTGTCTCGGCGTCGGGGTACTCGATCGCCCAGGTGACGTCGAACTCGCTCTCCGGTGCGAGACCTGCCTCGGCGGCGAGCGTCTCGAGGGCGCCGGGCTCCGAGAGGTCGGGGTCTGGCGGTGCGTCGGCCGGCCGCGGCGGCAGGAACGGCCGGGCGATCCGTTTCATCGCCTCGAGGTCGCAGTGCTCGTGGGCGCCCCAGACCTGGATCACAACGGGCGCGCCGGCCCTTCCGACCCGCCCGGCTTCCCGGAGGGCGGCGACGATGTCGTCGGCGAAGAAGACCGAGTTGAAGCCAGTGACGAGATCGAAGCTGTCGTCTTCCCAGGGCAGGTGCTCCATCTCGCCAACCCGCAGGTCGGCGTCGCCGAGCCTCGTGCGGGCGAACGCGATCAACGACTCGGACGCGTCGAGCCCCGCGGGCTTTGCGCCGCGCTCCGAGACCATGCGTAGAAACGCACCGACTCCGCAGCCGATATCGAGCACGTGCCAACCGGATTCGAGGCCGGTGCGGTCGAGCGCTGCCTCGTAGGTCGGGAGCTGACGGTCCTCGCTCAGCGCCCAGTCGGCGGGTCGCGCTCCCCAGAGCGTGCCCCAACGGGACGCGCTGCCGGTCGAGGCGGACGAGGCGATGGCCATGACCGCTCCTTCCGTTAGGCTACGGAACGTAGTTATAAGCTATGAATCGTAGTCCAGTCAAGAGCGAGCTCGGCCTTTTCTCCTACGAGATCCTCGGCCTGGTCGGAGACGGCGGCGCCGGCCCGCACGACCTCCTGCGCATGGCCAGGCACGGGCGCGTCCTCGACTGGGCCGGCGAGAGCCAGTACTACGTCGAGCCGAAACGGCTCGCCCGGCTCGGCTACCTCACGGCGCGCAAGGAGCCCGGCAAGACCCGCGAGCGCACCGTCTACGCGCTGACCGCGAAAGGGAGACGTGCACTCGCAGACTTCGCCGCCGGCCCCGTCACGGTCACGCCGCTCAAGAGCGACGCGCTGCTCCGGCTCCTGATCTGCGACCTGGTCGGCGAGGACGTCACGCGTGCGAGCATCGCCACCTTGCGCGACGACATCGCCGATCTCCGGGCACGGCTCGACGACTCAGAGCGACGCGCGGAAGACCTTCCGCACCGAGCGAGGTACCTGAAGCTCGTGATCGCGTTCCTCCGTGGGTTCGTCGACCTGCACGAGCGGCTCGTCGACGACGTCGAGCGTGGGCTCGCCATGCCGGACTAGGCGAACGCGTTCTCCTGACGTACGATCGGCCTTCTCGGTAACCGCAAAGAAGGGGGCAGGAGATGGCTGGCGTCGAAGCACGCGATTTCGACTCACCGGACGAGACACGGACTCCCGACAAGACGCGCAGCGAGATCGTGCGGATGACCGGAGCGAGCGTTGCTCGACTCACCCTCGACCCGGGCTGGCGCTGGTCGGACTGCGTGAAGCCAGTGGTGGGCACGGAGAGCTGCCAGGCACGGCATGTCGGCGTCGCGCAGCAAGGGCGGCTCGCCGTACGGCACGAGGACGGTTCAGAGATCGAGCTCGCGCCCGGACACGCATATGTGATCGAGCCCGGTCACGACGCGTGGGTGATCGGCGACGAGGCGTTCATCGGCTTCGAGTTCGAGTCGGCCGAGGACTACGCGCGGAGCTAGCTGCGCCGACTAGGAGATGCACGCCTCGATCTGGAGGTTCACCGGAGACCCGGACGAGCTCGCGCGGCGTTACGACGCGATGCTCGCCGGGGTCCCGACGGAGAACATGCGCCTCCACCTGTGCCTGCGCGCTCCTGACGGCATCGTCCTCGTCGACACCTGCCCCAACCGCGAAGCCTTCGTCGCCTTCTCGACCGACGACGGGTTCCGCGAGTTGCGCAGCCGGCACGGACTCCCCGATCCCGAGCAGATCGAGGACTTTCCCGTCCACGTCGCATTCATGGACGGGAAGCGCATCTAGGGCGGCCGCGCAACGTGGCTGGCCCCGCTCCACGCGTGCACTCTCAGCTCGCGGAGCCGCCGAGCCGCTCGAGGATCCGCTGCTGCCCTCGCCGCATCGTCCAGTTGTGATTCGCGCGGAAGAGCGGTCGCAAGACCGGCGTCAGCTGCTTGACGCCCGCCTTGTTCACGAGCGGGCGCCAGTCGAGCTCGCAGATGGTGGACGCTCCCTCACTGTGTAGTCGCCACTCGCCGGTCCCCTCGAAGTCGCCTTCGAGTCGCGAGGCAAGTCTCGTCGGTCGATCGACGGCGGTCGTCGCGAGCGCGAACCGCAGGCGATAGGGCAGGAACCCGCGCGCGACGACCGAGACCCGGTTCCCCACCTTCGGCGGTCCGGCGTCGCCGGACGCCTCGAGGAACACGTCGTGCCACCACTCCGGATACGCGAGCGGGTCGCCGACGAGATCGAACACCGCCTCGATGTCGTGCGGAACCACCCATTGATCGAGGAAGCGATAGGCAGCCGGCATCGGAAGAGGCTAGAACGGCGCTCGCGGCGGCGCAACAGGGACGGCTCGCGCCGCTCCCGGCTCAGACCGACAGCGCTCGGCTACGCTCGCCCGATGGGAACACCCGCGAGCCCGGCCCTGTCCGCGTCGCAGCTGGCGACACTCGCACTCGTGGGCGAGGAGCGAACCGCAGCCGTCGGCGACGTCCTCTACAGCGTCGGCGACGCGACCTATCCGTTCGTCGCGATTCTCGAGGGCGAGGTTGCGATCGTGGATTCAGCCGGAAACGAGATCGTTCGCCACGGCGCCTCGAGCTTCCTGGGCGAGCTCAACCTCCTCTCCGGTCAGACGGTCTTCCTGACGGCGATCGTGACGGAGCCGCTCCGTTACGTCGTGGTCCAGCGAGACGCGCTGCGCGGGCTCCTGTTCGACGACGGACCTCTGAGCGATCTCGTCCTCTCGACCTTCATCGCACGGCGTGAGGCGCTCCAGCGTGTCGAAGGCATCGGCATCGAGATCGTCGGCCCTCGAGCGTCCCAAGCCACGGTGCGAATGGTCGAGTTCGCCGGCGCCAATCGACTCCCGTTCACGTGGCACGAGACCGCACCGCCCAACCGGGCGGAGCCGCCCGTCGTTCGACTTCCAGGCGGCACCGAGCTGCAACAACCCTCGCGAGGCGAGGTGCTCCGTGCGCTCGGAGTGGGACGCGAGCTCGCGCCGCGCGAGGAGGTGGACTTGCTCGTCGTCGGCGCCGGCCCCGCGGGGCTGGCGGCCTCCGTCTACGGCGCCTCCGAAGGTCTCGACACCCTGATCGTCGAGGGCACTGCGCTCGGCGGACAGGCGGGATCCTCGCGTCGGATCGAGAACTATCTCGGTTTCCCGGCCGGCATCAGCGGCACGGAGCTCACCAGCCGCGCGGTCAGCCAGGCGCGCAAGTTCGGCGCGCGACCGGCGACTCCGTATCGCGCGATCTCACTCGAGCCGGGCGACGGACGCCATGTCGTACGACTGGAAGAGGGGCACGAGGTCGCAGCCCGCGCCGTCGTGCTCGCAACCGGTGCCGACTACCGGCGACTCCCACTCGACGACCTCGCTCACTACGAGGGCGTGAGCGCCTTCTACGCCGCCGGCCCACCCGAGGCACAGCAGTGCGGCGCGTCGCGTGTCGCGGTCGTCGGGGGCGGCAACTCGGCCGGTCAGGCCGCGGTCTGGCTCGCCCGCGGTGGCGCGCTCGTGACGATGCTCCACCGGCGCGCCGACCTGCGCGAGACGATGTCCGACTACCTGATCCGCGAGCTCGATCGCTACGGCGTCGCCGTCCGCGACCGCAGCGAGATTGCGGCGCTCCACGGAGCGGACGGCCGGCTCGAAGCGGTCACGCTCAGGAGCGGCGAGCGACTTGCATTCTCGTTTCTCTTCTTCTTCCTCGGGGCGAAGCCGTGCACAGAATGGGTCGACGACACCGTCGCGCGCGCCGGCGACGGCTTCATTCTCACCGGCGATGCGGCCGGTGCCCACAACCTGCTCGAGACGAGCGTGCCGGGGATCTTCGCCGTGGGGGACGTCCGCTCCGGATCGACCAAGCGTTGTGCCGCCGCCGTCGGGGAGGGATCGATGGCCGTGCAATTCGTCCACGAGCACCTCGCAGCGCCAGCAGCTCGAGTCGGATGAGCGAGGTCAGATCGTCGCCGATCGAGGAGGGCATGACTTTCGGCTACGGCTATGCGGAGAAACATCGAGACGACCGCCCGAGCCTGAGGCGCATCGTCAGAGCGCACTCGGTCCCCGAGGTTACGGCGAACGTCGATCAGGCCGCGATCGCGGCAGACGGAATCGCGGACCCGGTTGCGTTCTGGAGCGGTTTCGCGCACGGCGTCGGGCGGTACCTGCTCGAAGAGCGGCACGTCCTGCTCGACAGCGATTGATGCGAGGATCGAACTCGTCAGGACGGCTCGAGGAAGGAGGCGAGACCTTGGACGACACGGCTATCGGTGTGAGAACGCGTCGGCTCGAAGATGGGCACGAGATCCCGTTGCTCGGACTCGGCGTGTGGCAGGTTCCAAACGGCGCCGAGTGCGTGAACGCGGTCCGCTGGGCGCTCGAGCTCGGCTACCGACACATCGACACGGCACAGGCGTACGGCAACGAGGAGAGTGTCGGCCGGGCCCTGCGCGAAAGCGGGATTCCGCGCGACGAGGTGTTCGTCACGACCAAGTTCTATCCCGCCCGCCGGGACCCGGTCGCGGAGGCCGAGCAGAGTCTCGAACGACTCGGTCTCGACTACGTCGACCTGTACATCATCCACTGGCCCCAGCGCGGGCCGACCTGGGCCTGGCCCGGCATGGAGGCGGCACGTGAGCGCGGCTACGCACGGTCGATCGGCGTCTCCAACTTCAGCGTCGCCGAGCTGCAGGAGCTACTGACCGAAGCGACGACTCCGCCCGTTGTGAACCAGGTGCAGTTCAGCCCGTACGAGTACCGCAGAGCGCTCCTCGGTGCATGCGAGGACAGGGGCATCGCGCTCGAGGCATACAGCCCGCTCGGGACCGGACGTCACCTCGCAAGCGACACGGTGAAGCGGATCGCCGAGTCAGTCGGGCGCACACCGGCCCAGATCCTGCTTCGCTGGTGCATCGAGCGCACCATCCCGGTCATCCCGAAGTCGACTCACCGGGAGCGCATCGCTGAGAACGGCCGCGTCTTCGACTTCGCACTCTCGAACGACGACCTCGAACGACTCGACCGACTCGACACCACCGCCGGCACCGACCGCGCGCTCGAACGCAACTGGTGGTGAGGCGAGCTCGGCGTGGAGGGTCGCCCGACGCGTCGTCTCGTCCACGAGTATCGGGTTCACGAGAGCCGCGCTCTGCAGCCTGGCCGCGCGGACACGGTCGTGGGTACGGGCGCAGAAGAGGACGGTGACAACCTTGCGCTCTCCCTAGGCGCGAACACGGCCGAATCCACCATTCCGCGCCGAAAGAGCGATGTGCGAGGTGGTCGCACCTCAACATGGAGCTCTCCGACGCCGATACCCGGACAGTGCGTTCGATTCCGAAGACTCCGGTGGCGCAGGCGCTCTGGCTCGTGTGCATTCTCGCCGTCCTGCTGATGATCCTCGTCTCGCACACAGCCGGGATCGCGTTGATGATCGCTGCGCTCGCGCTGTCCGCAGTGCTTCGCGTCTTCGGATTGAGATAGCGAACACACCGCACTATCTCGTTCCATGAACTCGACCTGTGGTGCCGGCGTCCACTCGGCGCCGACACCCAAGATCGACGAGTCGCTGACTGCCGCTCAGCGGCCGTAGCCGCCGTAGCCACCGCCGCTCCCGCCCGACGGAGACGAGGCGCTCGACTCGATCGCGCGGCCGTTTGGCGCGACGACGTCCCAGACCGCACCGAAGGTGTTGACGCCCTCACCGGTCGTCTGTCCCGCCTTTGTGTCGGTGATGACCGTGTAGAGCGGGTGACCTGCGTACGTCGCCTGCCGCTTGCCGTCGGTTCGCTTGGTCATGCCGAGGAGGGAGGCCCGCACACCGCCTCCGGGGCGGGGCTTCGCGGTGGTGAACAGAGGCCGCCAGTACGCCGCGCATGCCCCGTAGCACGCACTCGTGCCGTGCTTGTCCTTGCCGAACAGATAGAGGGTGCGACCGCGCGCATTGACGAGAACCTTGCCGAGCGCCGTCATCTTGACCGCGACGACGGCCCCTTTTGGCGTCCCCAGAGATGATGCGGAACTGGTGCCGCCGAATGCTGCCGCGATCAACGCCGCGGCGGACAATGCGGCCGCGGCTGCAGCAATTGGGAGTGTGATCCTGCGCTTCATTGTGGGCTCCTTGTCTCGTAGCTGGGAAATTCACCGATGCCTGAACTACGAGAGGCAAGACTGCTCGGACGTACGGTTAACCCCACTCCTCGGCTACGGCACGCCGCCGAAGCCAACCGTCGCCGCCCTGTCCGCCACCCAAGACGTGAGCGCCGACCTCGTCATCGTCCGGGCCGAGAGCCTACGGTCGGCGATAGGCGGTGAGGGTCCCGTCGTATCCAGTCACATACAGGGCATCGGCCCCGAGGGCGATGCCCGTCGGGTGTTCCACCGTGGGGAAGAACCCCACCTGCTCGCCGGTCGAATCGAAGACGTCGACGCGAGCGTTGTTCGAATCCGTGACGTACGTGCTGCCAGTGGTGTCGCCCGCGATCCCGGAGGGCTTCGAACTGGCCGAGATCTGGACTCGTTGCTCGAGCCCGCCGGATCCGTCGAGGGCGAGGAACGCCCCGGAGCCGTAGTCGGCAACCAGCAGCCGGCCGTCGCCGCCGAACGCGATCCCTCCCGAGTCGACGGGGTGGACCGTCAGCGTCTTGACGAGCACCCCCCCTGCTGTGAACTGCTTGATGGAGTCCGGACGGTCCTCGATGGTGAAGACCGCCCCGTCCTGTCGGATGGCGACGTCGAGGACCTCGTCGAGCGTGTCCATGCCCCATTGCCCGAGGAAGACGCCGTCGGGCGTGAACGTCTCGATCCGCTGGTTGCCGGAGTCTGCGACATAGACCCTGCCGGTCCCAGGGTCGATTCCGACGCCGCCGAGCCCGACGTTGTCGGCCGACGTGAAGGAGAACTGGCCCGGGCCGGTACCGTGCGAGCCGAAACGAAACGCGAGGCTTCCGTCGGGTTGGTACACGTCGACCCGGTCGGCGGCGCTGTCGGCGACGTACACCCTTCCCGTTGGACCTACGGCGACGTCGAAGAAGTTGTGGCCCTGCGCGTTCTCGTCGACGTGAACCTGCCAGACCTGGGTGAGCTGCAGCTCGGGGATCGGCTGCTGCGCGACGATCGCCACGCGACTGACGCGGCTGCGGTGCCGAGCCGGGTCGATCGCCTGGACGCGCAGCACATGGGTGCCCACTGTGGGAGTCACGGTCAACCGCCGCGGGCATGCGTGCAACCTGGGACTGTCGAGCGAGCAGCGGTAACGCATCTTCGAGCTGGCGACTCCCTTCTCGACCGACGAGAAGACGTAGACGCTCCTCGTTCCTGCCTGTGGTGTCTTGTTGCCGACGATCACCGGAGCGGTCGGCCTATTCGCCACGGTCGCACTAGCGCCCAACCCGAGAACGGCTAAACCCGCGCCCGCGAGGACCGTCAGCCCTCCCACGCGGGTGTGCGCAGCGGTCACCGACCAACCGTATCGCGCCAGCGCCGCCACGCAACACGGACGAGTTGGCGCACCCCAGCATCGCCCGGCGGTGCGATCATTCGGAGAATGCGAGTCGTTGTGTCCGAGTCGGCCAGCGAGTTGATCAAGGCGCGGGGCGGGAGCCTCTACGTCTGGTTGAAGCGCGCACAGTGCTGCGGCAGCGCGACCACCCTTGCGACCGCAAGCGAACCGCCCGCCCAGAAGACGTTCCGGCAGGTCGACAGCGGCGGACCGTTCGAGCTCTATCTCCCGGCCGGCCTTACACGACTGCCCGACGAGCTTCAGCTCGACGTCGGTCGCCGCGGACGCCGGGTAGACGCCTACTGGGACGGCTCGGCCTGGGTCGTCTAGCGAGCGCCGGCGCCTCCGCTTTCGGTCGGACGTGTGCGCGTCGCGTCGTGTCGTGAAGGCGTCGGACAGTGAGCTCCAGCCCTGACGGGCCATCCCCCCGAAGACCCGTCAGGGACCGTCATGGAAGGAGCTCACACGGAGCATCGGCTACGCGAGTGTGTGGTTTGACAGATCCCAAACGATTCACACGATGTTCATACGTTGTGACGAGCCAGACGAGCGGCCAAAGCCACCCGTTTCCGGGTCTCAGTCGAGCACGAGGGCGAGCGCGGCGGCGAACTCCTCTTCCGACGGTGCCGAGCGGGGCTGGTCCTTCGGGATGCCGCCGGTGAAGAACAGCGCAAGCAGCGCAACTCCGGCGACGACGGCAAGCGCTGCTTGAAGCGCGGTCAGCCGCGCGATCCGACCTCCCCACCTGCGCAGGCCGCACCGTCGCACACTTTCGCTCAAGCCACGAGGTCGTATGTGCCCTTTGCGATGAGGAGCACACCGATCACGAGCAAAGCGACCAGGCCGACGGTGCGGGAGTTCGCGAGCAGCCACTGTCGCCACCTCGCCAGCGTCTCGGCGGACCGCTCCGGCGTGACCAGGTAAACGACGATCGGCGCGGCGATGGTGACGATCGAGGCGAGCGCGAAGACGGCGAAGGCCACGACCGCGGCTGCTGTGGACACGTTCGCTTTGAGAATCTCGATGGCGGCGGCAATCGTGAGCGAGTACGTGAGCATGAACGCTCCGATGGGGAAGGCAATCAGCCAGTGGGTCCGGTCGAGACGCGCAAACCACTTCGGTGGTTCCGAGCTGCTCGTGCTCCCGCCCCTGCGATGACGAAGCGCGCGCGCGGAGGTCAAGACCACGATGGCGCCCAGGAGGACCTCGATCGCCGACGCGACTCGAGACGGCGTCGTCGTGCGGGTGCTGAAGTCCTGATCCTGTAGCAGGACGACGCACGCGACACCGATCACCACGATCGCCAACAGCCAGCCTGCGACAAACGCCGCTGCCCGACGACCGCCGGATGGCAGAGCCAGTAACACGATCACCGTCACGACCGACACAGGGCTGCAAAGGGCGATGGCGAGCCCAAGTCCGAGAACGGTCAGGAGGGTTTGGGAGTCCACGTCGGGCACTCAGGTCAGGCAGGTGCTCCTTTACCAAAACATGGCGAGCGCTGGAATCCGGTACGAAGACCAGCGGTACACTCGCGCACCGGATTCGCGCACGAGAGGAAGCGCCACCCATCTGCGGTCGCAAGCAGCTGATAGCTCGTCCGGCGAGAGCACACGACGCTCACGCCTCTACTGCGAGGAGGAAGCCGTGTCCGTAAGGGAAGCAAGCTCCGCCGATACGCCGTTCGGCCGCTACATCACGTCCGATGGTTGGTTCGTCCTCAATCTCGGCGACGCCCTTGCGGTACGGAACGAGGAGAAGGGCGGCGCCCTCTATCCGCTCGAGTCGCAGGAGCATCCGTTCGAGGATCTCGGCGTCCATGTGCGGGTCTTGTGGCCCGGCGATCCAAACGCGCTCTACCACTCCGAAGGCGCCCAGGAGGGCTTCCTCGTGCTCTCGGGAGAGTGCACCCTCATCGTCGAGGAAGAGGAGCGTCCGCTTCGGCAATGGGACTACTTTCATTGTCCCGCCGGTACCCGCCACGTGATCGTCGGTGCCGGAAAGTGTCCTTGCTCGATCCTGATGATCGGGGCTCGCCCCGACGAGCCGATTCGCTACCCCGTCAACGAGATCGCGGCGGGGCATGGGGCTTCGGTCGCGACGGAGACCAGCATCCCCGACGAGGCCTACGCGGACTGGCCCGGCGACTATGAACCGTTCCGGTTGCATTGGCCGACCGAAGAGTCGGCGACGACGACCGACTCCACCTGACCCGTGCGTCGAGTTGTCCGACCGCCACCTGTCGGATCTTCAAGCGGCATGTCTGCAGAGATCCGACGCTGCCTCGGCCGTGATTGCCTGCTTGTGGAACGGACGCCGACTCGACTCCTACCAGGAGCGCAGCGCGCGCAGACGGGAGGTCTTCTTGACCTGGTGGCCTTCCATGCGGGCGAGCAGATCGTCGAGCAGTCGTACCGCCTCGATGACGAACGGCCCCTTGTTCAGCATCACGCATTCGGCGCGCTCGGCCATCGCGGCATCGGTCAGCTCGCCACGCGCGTGTTTGCCGGTGTGGACGTAGCTGTCGAGCACTTGGGTCGCCCAAACGACGGGAACGTGGGCGGCCTCACAGAGCCAGAGCAGTTCCTCCTGCATCTCGGCCAGACGGCCGTAGCCGATCTCGACGGCGAGGTCGCCGCGCGCGATCATCACCGCGAGCGCCTGCGCACCGGCCGCCTGCACGATCAGCTCGGGCAGACGCTCGACCGCGGCGCGCGTCTCGATCTTGGCGATCAGGGGCAGCTCGGGGCGGCCACGCGCGGCGAGCTCGTCCTGCAAGCGCACGAGATCGGACGGGCGCTGAACGAACGAGTAGCCGAGGATGTCCGCGACCTCGACGGCCACGTCGAGGTCGGCCAGATCCTTCGCGGTCAGCGGGTCGAGGTGCAGGTCCAGCTCAGGCGTGTTCAGGGCTTTGTCCGCGCGCAGGCGGACGCCCTTCGGCGGAGCGCGCATGACCTCGAGCAGGGCGCCGTCCGGAGCCTGCTCGACCACGGCCGCCCCGAGACTGCCCTCGTCGACCCAGACGTTCGTCCCCGGCTCGAGCTGGTCGAGCAGCTCCGGCAGGGAACACTGCGCGGCCGGCTCCGGGCCGACGGCCTCGGCCGCGTCGGCGAGGAGCCAGAACCGGTCACCGACCTTCAACTTGTCGGTGGCGCCGACGGTGCGGCCGGTGCGGGCGCGCGGTCCGGTCAAGTCGAAGGAAACCCGGCAGAGGCGATTGGCTTCCGCAGCAGCCGTACGCACATTCGCGGCGAGAGCCCGCCAGTCGTCCGGTTTGCCGTGGGCGGAATTGATCCTGGCGACGTCCATGCCCGCGCGGACGAGCGCTTCGACCGCGGCACCGTCCCGGCCGGTTGACGCATCGAGCGTGACCATGATCCGGACCTGCCGGCTTGCGGGCGTGACACCGAAGACCGCTTCCGTCTCGCGCTCGAGCAGGCGGCTGCCTTCGAAGAACGCGGAGGTCGACTGCTGAGACCGGGCGGACTCGTCGCCGACGATCGCAGCAAGCGCCGCTACCACGGCGTCGAGGCTCTCCCGCACGCGGGACTCGCAGCGGCCGAGCGACGAGAGGCCGAGCGGCATGAGGGAAAGCTGGAGCGAACGCAGGTCTCGACGGCGCAACGCCATGTACGCGGCCAGGTTCGCGGCGCTCGGCAGGAAGCTCTCGCGACGGATCGAGGGAAGCCATTGCTCGAGCTGAGAGTCCGCCTCCGCACCCACCTCCGAGCGCAGCTGCTGCAACTCGTCGAAGAGGCGCTCGGCGGCACTGTTGCTCACGTCGTTCGCGAATGCCTGAACCATGCGCGGCAGCGGGAGTCGCCCTTCACTTGCGAGTCGGACTCGACGGCCCTTGCTGAGTCGGGTCCCGCCCATCCTCCCGTGACTCGTGGTCACGTGGGGGCTGCCGTGGAGCCGGGCGAGCACCCTTCTCGGCGGCAGCTTCACGAACGGCTATCGGGCTCGTCCGCTCCTCGCGGACGTTGACGATCGGAAATGCCTCCGGGTCGACTTCCTCACCGAAGCAAACGGACATTTGGTCCTCCTTTCCACGCTCATCGTCGGCCTGGTCGGGTGTGCTTCGCATCCGGGATCCCGACGACTCGTTCTTCGGGGAACTGCGGATCGGCGCATTTGCGGAAAAGCCGAAGCCGAGATCGGCCGACCCCCCGATGAATCCCGACCGCGCCGAGGTCAAGCTCGCCGAAAGAAGGAGAAGGATTGATGGCGACTGTGGCCCCGAGAAAGATCACCGTGCGGACTCGCACACGCCGTCGGCCGCCTCAGGCGGCAGGGTTCGATCGCCACTATTGGCTCCGGCACTGCGAGGGCTTCAGAGTCGACGGCGCGGAAGGACGCCTCGGCTTCGTCGACTCGATTCGCGACCCCGACGGCCGCGATCCGCTCCTTGCGGTGAGAGCGGGAGCACTCGGACGAAGGCTGTTGCTCATCCGTGCGAAGGACGTCGCCTTTGTCGTTCCGCGCGAAGCGCGGATCTGGCTGAGGTCGCGGTGCGAGATCGTTGGCAGCGAGGCGCCTTGATGCTGGATCCGAACCGGCCGGGCGTGTCGCTGACCCAGCTCAGTGTGATCGACGCGATGCACCCGGGTGTGATCTCGTGCCCCGAGACGACGCCGCTCCGGGTGGTCGCCCGGATGCTGGCGGCGCACCGCGTCCACGCCGTGATCGTGTTCGGCGAGCATCGCGCAGCCGAGTCGGGCGAGTGGTCCGTGGTGTCCGACGTCGACCTGGTGCGTGCCTCACAAGGCTTCGACGTCGAAGCCGCCGCCGCCGGCGACATTGCCGCCAGCCCCGTTGTCCTCGTCGCGCCGAACGACGCACTCGATCACGCCGCCCGCGTGATGGTGGAGAACGAAACCACGCACTTGATCGTCGTCGAGCCGCGATCCGGTCGACCAATCGGCGTTCTTTCGACACTGGACATCGCGAAGGTGCTCGGCGAGTTGCCGCCGTAACCACGTTCGGTCGCGAGAGGTGGCTACTGCTGCCTGTGCGGACGACACGAAGCCTCTGAGAGACTTCCCGGAGCTTGGCGTCCCGCCCCCTCATGAGGCTGGTGCTCACAGCTCCAGGAACGAACGCGCATGTCTGACGCTCGCACCGTTGGAAGCGCGTTCGACCACGTCGTTGTCGTGTTGTTCGAGAACCGGTCTCTCGACAACGTGCTCGGACATCTGTACGGCCCGAGTGACGGCAAGACGTTCGAAGGCGTGGTCGGGAAGGAGCTGAGCAACCCGATCCCGGCGTGGGCCGAACACGGCGCCGACCGAAAGGTGGTGCCGTACACGGTCGCGACGGACATGGACTCGCCGAACCCGGACTCGGGCGAGGAGTGGTTCCACACCAACACGCAACTGTTCGGCGTCCTCGACGAGCGCAACCGCTTCAAGCTCGGCGAGGAGGTGATCGAGCCGTGGAACGCGCCGCCGGCGGGTGCGACCCCGACGATGGACGGGTTCGTCGCCGACTACATCAGCACCTTCACCGCCGAGATCGGCCGTCAGCCGACCTACGACGAGTACGCCCACATCATGACCGGCTACACACCGGAGCAGCTGCCGGTGCTGAACGGGATCGCGCGCGAGTTCGGCGTCTTCGACCACTGGTTCTCGGAGGTGCCGTCGCAGACGTTCATGAACCGCTCCTTCTGGACCGCGGCAACCTCGTCCGGAATCGTCGTCAACAGTCCTGTGAGGAAGTGGTTCTCGAAGAACGACGCGGAGACGATCTTCGAGCGACTCGAAGCGCACGGCAAGAGCTGGAAGATCTACGTGATGGAGCCGATGCCGCTCTCGTTTCACGGCGTCATCCACTACTCCCGCCTGAAGGATCGGCTCGCGACGAACGTGGTGCCGTTCGCCGAGTTCGAGAAGGATGCGGCGGCCGGGACACTGCCCGACTTCTCGCTGATCGAGCCGAACATGATCTCCGGGCACGGCGACTACCACCCGGCGTTCGGCCGCTCGCTCGGACGAGCGGTCGACGTCACGTCGCTGGATCCGCCGTCGTCGATGCTCGCCGGCGAGGCCTTCCTGGAGCGCATCTTCACCATCTACCGCTCCTGCGTCTCGAACTCGGGTTCGAATGTCTGGAATACCACGCTGTTGATCGGTTGGGACGAGCCCGGCGGCACCTACGACCACGTTCCGCCCGGACCCGTACCTTCGCCCGACCCGGACGCACCCCCCGGGGAGTTGGGCTTCCGGTTCGACCGCTCGGGCTACCGCGTTCCAGCGATCCTCGTCTCGCCCTGGGTCGAGAAGGGCTCCGTCTTCAACGAGGAACACCGCCACACCTCGTTGATCGCGACCCTACGAACGGTCTGGGACCTCGGCGAGCCGTTCACCCAGCGGGACGCGTCGGCGCGCACGTTCGACGACCTCCTCACCCTCGAAGAGCCGCGCGACCCGCAAACCTGGGCGAACGTCACTGCCCTCCCCGTGCCGGAGTGGCACCTCGACGAGGAAGCACTCGCGGGCGGACTGAGCGGCCTCGGCAAGAGCATGGGACGCGGGATCATCGAGCACGCCAGGGACATCGGTGTCGAGCTCCCACGCCAACTCGCCAACCGTGACGCAGAGATCACGGCGGAGCTCATCGTCGACGTCCTCAGGCACGTCGCCTGGCGCTACTTCCCCCGCCTCGCACCCTAGGGACGTCTGGAGTCGACCGGTCCTCGGGGATCCGGCGCGACGCTGCCACGCGGGCGCCCCCGAAAACTCGGTCGAGACCTCCGGCGAGACCCGGATCCGAGATCAGTGGCCACGCGGATGGCGTCTGCGGAGACCACTGCAACGATCGGTGGTGCGCACGAAGGAGGCGGTTCGATGAACGAGACACACAATCGGTTCCGCGCCGGCGTCGGTGACGTCGTCGCGATCCATGGCCACCACGTCGGCGAGCCTGAGCGGCTAGGCGAGATCCTCGAAGTCCTCGGTCAGCCCGATCACACCCACTTCCGTGTCCGTTGGGACGACGACCACGAGAGCATCTTCTATCCAGGCAACGATGCAAGCGTCCGTATCCAGCGGCGAAAGAGAGAGGTGAAGAAGCCATGACGCTTACCCATGACCTGAGACATGAGCTCGATCGAGCTCAACTGGATTACGACCTGATCGAGCACCGGCGCACCGAGACGGCCGGCGACGAGGCGAGCGTGATCGGCGTACCGCTCGAGCGGGTGGCGAAGACGATCGTGCTCGCAAGCGGCGATCGCTTCGTTCGCGCGGTGCTTCCGGCGTCCGAGCACCTCGACCTGCACAAGGTGCGTCGGCATCTGGACGACAAGCACGCGCGACTTCTGAGTGAGGCCGAGTTGGCGCTCGCCTACCCGATGTACGAGCTCGGTGCGGTGCCGCCGTTCGGCGTCCCCGCCGGCGACCAGGTCCTCTTCGACCGCAGGCTCACCCAGCACGACTCCGTGTTGCTCGAGGCAGGCTCGCACGACGAGTCGCTGCGGATGAAGACCAACGACCTCCTGACCCTCAGCGGCGCCGAGATCGCAGACATCGCCTCCGACGAGCCCGACCATCCGTCAAGGAGTCCGGCGGCCTAGGGGCTGGCTCGGCGCGAAGGAGGTGCAGATCGTGCGGCCCCCTCAGATCGTCGTAGGTGTCGATGGCTCGGCCGAATCCCGCGAGGCGCTCGCCTGGGCCGCGAAGCACGCGCAGTCCGTGGGCGGAACGCTCTGCGTCGTACACGCGTGGTCGCCGCCTTTCGTGGAGGCGCTGGGCGTGCCGCCGTTGATGGATTGGGGTCCCCTTCGCCAACGCGCCGAGTCATTTCCCGCAGCGTTCGCACGCGAAGTGCTCGGAGAGGAGCCGAGCATCACGGTCGTGCCAAGGACTGTCCGTGGCACACCGGCACAGGTCCTCGTCGACGCCTCGAAGGACGCGGATCTTCTGGTCGTCGGCTCCCGGGGGCTGGGCGGGCTCAAGGGCATGCTGCTCGGGTCCGTCGGTCACCATTGCGCCGCGCACGCTCACTGTCCCGTTGTCATCTTCCGCGCGCCACATCGCCGTGAGCGGCCTCATGTCCGCCGTGGCGCACACACCGCGTCCCGCAGCGACACCTGAAACATCACGAATCGGCGCAGGCGCGGTGCGACGAGACTCCTCGTTGCACGCCTACTTTGGCTCGGCCCGCGGGCGCAGGTAGACGAACCAGTAGATCGCCCCGACCATCAGTGCTCCGCCAACGATGTTGCCGATCGTGACGGGCACGAGGTTGTCCCACAGGAATCGGCCCCAGGTGAGGTTAGAGAGGTTGGTGAGATCCGGCTGGGCGGCCACGAACGCCGCGTTCGACTTCACGAAGAGCCCGTAGGGGATGAAGTACATGTTCGCCACGCTGTGCTCGAAGCCGGCGGCCACGAAGGCGGCGATGGGCGGGATGATGGCGAGGACCTTGTCGGCTGTCGTGCGCGCGCTGTAGCAGAGCCAGACCGCGAGGCAGACGAGGGCGTTGCAGAACATTCCCAGGACGAGCGCCTGCCCCCAGCCCAGGCTCGTCTTCGCAGCGGCGATCGAGAGCGCCTGGTCGCCGATTGCGCCGCCGCCCAGCTCGTACTGCTTTCCTGCGTAGAGGAGAGCCGCGGTTGCGATCGCACCGACGAAGTTCCCGGCGTAGACGATCACCCAGCTGCGCAGGAGGTGGAGGGTCGAGACGCGCCGGCTCGCCCACGCCATCACGATCAGGTTGTTGCCGGTGAAGAGCTCGGCGCCGGCCACGACCACCAGGATCAGGCCGAGCGAGAAGGTGAGGCCGGCGAGGAGTCGGACGACGCCGTAGGGCAGGCCGCTTGTGCCGGCAGTGGTGGCGGTGGCGAAGACCGCGCCCATGGCGATGAACGCGCCGGCGAGCACGGCGAGCGCGAACATCGTCGCTGCATCCATTTCGGCCTTGCTTACTCCGACCTGCGCGGCCTTGCCGGCCATCTCGGGCGGCGGGAGCGCGTCAAGCCCGGTCGAGGTCAGCTGCGCGGCTGGCATTTCGCCCCTGTTCGGCACAGGTGCCCGAAGACCTCCGGCTCGCCCCCGACCTCGTCGTACAGCTCGTCGGCGGGCAGATCCAGGGTCGGCGTGCAGAGCGATCGCCGGACCGAATCGTCGAATAGCCGGACTCCGCGGCCGAGCGGTCGCGATTGCTCGAACGGCGTCAGCTCGTCGTGTCGTGCTCGCGCAGCCGCGTAGACGCCGTCGCGTCGGAAGCGGGGACGGGAAGCCCGAGCGAGCTTCCCTCGGTACCGAGCTCTTCACAGCTCTGGTCGCTCGGACACCCGCTGGGACCCGAGACGGAGTGACGACTGGATTGCGTGCGGACTTACATGTGTGTTGCGTGCGCTGCGTGTGTCGCGGCCGATTGTGTTGTAGGGCCAGTCGCCTAGCGATTCCGGGAGGACGACGAAAAGCAGGAGCAGCAGCAGGACGAGCGCGAATGCGCCAGTAAGGAGCTGGCGTGGTCTGCGTGTCGACAATCCGGTCCGGAATCTGTGCACACGCAACGAACCGACCTGGCGGGGTATGTGGATCTGCGACAGGTAGTAGCCGGCGAGTCGACGCCGGTCGAGATGACGATCGAAGAACCGGCATGCGTTGCGCGCGATCTCCTCACGACGGGCATCGTCGGCGACGAGCTGAGCGCAGACATCGCCGAGATCGGAGAGATCGCGACGGCAGTGCACGAGATGCACGTCGTCCACGAGCGGGACCGGCAGGCGAACGCGGGGCGGCGGGTTGACGACACATCCGCCGACGGCCAAGTAGTCGACGAGCCGGTTGCAGAGATCGCCGCCGCCGGGCATGTCGACGCAGATTTTCGCCCGCGGAATCTCGAACAGGTATCGGCGGTAGGGAACCTTGTCCGGCCCTCCCGGATAAGCGAAAGAGCGAGCCCTCGAAGTGAAGGTCGTTGCGGGCCGACCGGATCTCGAACGCTCGTCGCCTTGCGTCCGCGCCGTAGCGCAGACCGAACCGGCCGTAGACGTCGTACCGGAACGGGGCGCGGCTGCGAATCAGCCGTAGCAGCCAGAGGTATCGGTACGCGACGTTGTTGGCGAGCACGTATCCACCTGGGACGACGCGGCTGTCTGCGTATCCGGCTGCGGCATATTGCAGCTTGAAGTACACGGTCGACTGCTCGACCACCGACTCCGAGATCTCGGTGCCGTCTGCGAGATCGATTGCAAAGTGACGGGAATCAGCCTTTCCATCTTCGAGCTCGGCGACCACGACTCCGTGCTCGCCGGGCTGCGGAACGTCATCGGTCTCAAGGCACGCACCGAGCTCCCTTAATCCGTCCAACAGCTGATCGCCCGCGGAGACGCACGCCAACAGACACCCCAACAGCGAAAGGTCTCAGGCGACCCAAAGACGATGACTCAAGCTCCTCTTCCGCCGAGCGATGTGGCGAGCAGCCCGCAACGACTATCTCGAACGCACCATGATCGCCATCTACACAGTCCGCGGGATCGGGGCCAGCAGATCGCTGACGAGATCAGCAGTCCGTTCGTCCGCTCTCACTTGGTCGAATTGTGCGCCGCGCACGGCGGACCAAAGCTCTAGCCGAACGGGTCGCCGGTCGCGATTTGCCCGGGGCGGGCGGCACCGACGAATCCCATCGTCGCCGCTTCCTCGGAGAGGCTCGCGACCTTGACGACGTCGCCGGTGTGCGGCGCCTCGATGAAGCTGTCGCCGCCGGTGTAGATCCCGACGTGACCCGGGCCGTTTGCCTGGGGCTCGAAGAAGACGAGATCGCCGGGCGCGAGCTGGCTCGGGTCGATGTGAGGGAGCATCTGCCACTGGCCCGCGGCCCAGTGCGGCAAATCGATCCCTAGCTGCCCGTAGACGTACTTCGTGAGCCCGGAGCAATCGAATCCTTCATCGGGCGTGTCCCCGCCCCAGCGGTAGGGGATGCCGAGGTACTGACCTGCGATCCAGGCCGCTGCGCTGCCCATCACCGAGCCGTTGCCGGACATCGGGCTGGGCACAGGCGTCGGAGGGGTCTGCGTCTGCAGCTTGATCGAGTGGATGTGTCGTCGCAGCGCGGCAGCCTGTGCCTGGTCGGCGTCGAGCGTCTGCCGAAGCTGAACGGTTGTCTTCTCCGTCTCGAGCCAATTGGAGAGCAATGACGTGGACGTGGATTCGCGCGCGAGCGCCTCTGCGGCCTGTTGATGAGCCTGCAGCGTCTGTCTGAGAACCGTCCGGTCGGCGCGGAGCCGGGCGCGGAGGCTCGACGATGCGCCGGGGCGAAGAGCTGGCTGCGATAGCGGAGAGTTCGTCGGCACGATCATGAACACCGGACCCTGTGCGGCGGCGGGCGCCGCGAGCAGCAGGAATCCAATCGTGATCAGGAGGAACGTCCGCAGCCGCATGAACCTTCGAGTTGCTCATCGGCCTGCGCCGCGGCAGGCTTGAGTCTCGACCCGTGGGCGCCGACCTCGAGGACCGCGCGGTTGTCGTCTTGGTCGCTTGCGACGATGGCCGCAGCCGTGAGCGGCGCGATGGGGGAACGACCCGACGAGGCCTTCTGGGGGACTGGGCGCAACCGAGGGTGGTCAGGTCGCGCGCCGGTGGTCAACGTGATGATCGCCGCGCTCGCTCTGGTCGTCGTGGCGACCGTCGTCGGCCTCGTGTGGCTCTGGCCGAGGGGCAGCGCGGTCGAGCCCCACTCGATCGTCGTGACGAGGACGTTGCCTGCCCGGGTCGTTGCGGTCGCGAGCGCGCACTGCACGCTCACGGCAGACCAGTCGTGTCAGCTCGTCAAGGCGCGTCTGCTCGGCGGTCGGGACAAAGGAACGACGACGAGCTTCGAGTTCCTGCCGACACCCGGTGTCTCTCGCCTGCGTGGCGGAGACCGGATCCGGGTCGTCCGCAACCCGCCGCCACCGCGAGGAACGCCGGTCGCCGCGAGGCTTCCTGCCTACTCGTTCAGCGACTTCGATCGCCGCTTGCCCTTGCTCTGGCTCGGCATTACGTGCGGCATGCTGTTGCTCGCGACCGGTCGTTGGCACGGGTTGCGCGCGATCGCGGGTCTGGCCACGAGCTTGCTGATTGTCCTCAAGTTCGTGATCCCGTCGATCCTGCACGGCCATTCCGCTGTCGCAGTCGCGCTCACGGGGTCGCTCACCGTCCTGTTGATCACGATCCCTCTGTGTTACGGGCTACGCGCGAAGGCGATCGCCGCCTGGCTGGGGACGACGATCAGTCTCGTGCTCGCCGTGACGCTTGCCTCGCTGTTCACGCATATCGCTCACCTTTCAGGCGCATCCTCCGACGAAGCGGTGTTTCTCAGCTCCACGGACAACAGGATCAGCCTCCAAGGCCTCTTGCTCGCGGGGATCGTCATCGGCGCACTCGGCGTACTCGTCGACCTCACCGTCAGCCAGGCCTCGACCGTGATTGCGTTACGACGGGCCAAGCCGAGCCAGACGTTCACGGCCCTGTTCCGTGGCGCGCTCGACGTCGGCCACGACCACATCGCGGCTACCGTCAATACGCTCGTCTTCGCGTACGCAGGTGCGGCGCTCCCCGTCTTGCTCATTTTCTCGATCGGCCATACCTCCTTCACCGACGCGCTCAACAGCGAGTCCGTCTCCGAGGAGGTCGTTGCAGCACTGATCGGCTCGATTGGACTGATCGCATCGATGCCGATCACCACGGCGCTGGCAGCACTGCTCGCCCCGCACCTCGCTGACAAGCAGGTCGACCACGCACACGCGCACTAACGCCGTCCCCCCGTCGATGAGGTCGATTGACTCAGCCACAGGCTCACTTGCCCGGCTGCGTCGGAGCGCGTCGGTTCGAGGACGAGATGGGCGCTGCCCGCTGGCGCTACGCTGCCACGCGGCGGCCCCAGTAGCTCAGTGGATCGAGCAGCGGTTCGTGCGACGTTGCCGGCTGTTTGGGTGGTGGGCGGCGGCCGGGCGGCAGGATCTGGCTGGTGGTTTGGCAGTGGTTGGCTGCTTTAGGCAGCCAGCGGTGGCTGGTGTCGAGGTGGCGGTGTTGGCACCTGGGTAGGGCGTTCGTGCGCGGACCTCGTACAGCTCACCAACACCGAACTCCAGCAAATACGCCAAGCCCTCCAGGCCGTCCAGCAAAAGCAGCCGCCACCACAATCCATCTACCGACTGACGTTCTCTGCATTCAGACCGGCCGTGCGGCGGCTAGCATTGATTCCTTGGATGTGAGCGTCCGCCCTCCATATTCGGACCCTGGGCGAAGCAGCGTCCAATGACACGCGGGCGGCTTGTCTGGCTTCTGTCGATACCGCTGATCGTCGCGAGCACGGAACTTGCGCACGTCGTCGCCTACCGTCTCATCTACCCAGATCCAGAAGAACGTGCGGCCGTGCTCGCGAGCAGCGGACACGGCTACTTCACCTACGATCCACTCTGCCTGGCGGTCGGAGCCGCACTC
>DASPSY010000008.1:0-12740 GCA_035623685.1 Gaiellaceae bacterium | reverse complement strand
GAACCAGGGACCAACGGATTATGAGTCCGCTGCTCTGACCAACTGAGCTACGGGCCCCGCGCGAGGCACGCTAGCCGACCGTGCGCCCCTCCGAAACCGAGTCGCAGGCTGCCGCCGTAGAGAGAGCATGCGACGGGTCTGGATCCCGCTTCCGGCGGCACCGTTGCCCGCGGGCAAGCGCTGAAAGCCCGCTGCGCAAAGCGATCGGCCGGCATCAGAGCCGCGCCGGGCGGTTCCCCTTCACCCCGGCTCGCGGAACACGCACAATATGCTGCGTGCTGCGAGCCGAAGGAGGTTGACGGAACGTGAAGGTGTTCCAGCGGCAGACAGAGCTACGCACGTCGGGCGGCTTGACCGTCCGTGACATCACCGACGAAGTGACCGAAGCGGTCCGCGAGAGCGGGATCATCGAGGGGATCGCCTGCGTCTACTCGCCGCATACGACGTGTTGCGTCCGAGTCAACGAGTTCGAGACGGGATTCCTCGAGGACTTCACGCAGCTTTTGCGGCGCCTGGTCCCGAGCGAGACGTACTACGCGCACGACGACTGGGATCGGCGTACCGAGAACATCTGTCCCGAGGACATGGACGCCGGCAACGGCCACTCGCACTGCATGGCGATGCTCCTCGGTACGGCCGGCGAATCGATTCCCGTACGCGAAGGCGAGCTGTCGCTCGGCATCTGGCAACGCGTCCTCTTCATCGAGCTCGATCGCGAGCGCGATCGTCGCTGGCTCGTCCAGGTCGTCGGGAACTAGACGACTCGCACGCGGCCGGTTCCGCGTCGCGTGATCCCGTATCCACTACCGAAGCAGATTGCCGACAAGGCGATCGCGGGAGTGCTCGCACTCGTGCTGCTTCCGTTCGTCGTGCTGCTCCTGCTCGTGCTGGCGATCGACATGCTCGTCTCGCCTGCCGACCGCGGCAGCGTGCTCGTGCACGAGCCGCGGGTGTCGCAGGGCGAGACCTTCGACCTGCTCAAGTTCCGCACCCTGCGCGACGACGGCGAGACGCTGACGTGGAGCGGCCGACGGATCCTGAAGCCGCTGTACCTCGACGAGCTCCCGCAGCTCGCGAACGTGCTCCGTGGGGACATCAGCCTCGTCGGCCCGCGGCCGTGGCCGACGTCGATGGTCGAGCGCCAGGTCGCCGCGGGGCTCGACTACCGGAACCGGATCGTCGCGGGACTGACCGGGACCGCGCAGGTGACCAAGGGACAGGGTCGCTCGTACGCCGAGCTCGACCTCGCGTACGTCGACGTCTGCCGAAGGCTCGGCGGCTGGGCGCTCGTCCGCTACGACCTACGTGTGCTCGCGCGAACCCCGCGCGTGCTGGCCCGGGCCGAAGGCCTGCGCTACTGATCCTCGTCGGCTGCGACCCTCGCGGCCTCGACGAGCCTCGCAGGCGCGACCTCCGCGTACGCGTCCTCCATGATCCCGGCGAGCTCGTCCCAGCCGAGCCCGCGGTCGAGCCGGACGCCGAGCCAGCCGCGGTGGCCGACGTAGGGCGGGACGAAGAATCGCTCGGAGTCGGCCTCGACGAGCGCCGACTGGAGCCCGTCCGCGGCAGCGCACCAGATCGCGAAGCGTCCGTCGCCGTGATGGTCGGTCATGACCATCACGAAGGACCGCTTGCCCCGCACGAAGAACGTCGGCGCCCCGTGGCTCGGCCGCTCGCTCGTCTCCGGCAGCCCGAGGCAGATCCGACGGATCCCCTCGAGCGTTCGCTCCCGCTCCGCTGCGTCGACCATCCGCCCAATGCTCGCACAGCAGCGGGGGTTTCCCGTTCAGCCAGGCGGCTGGCATGCCGATAGAGGGAGGATGGATCAGACACACTTCCCCTGGCGTCCCCTCGGTCGCGTGCTCGTCGACGAGGGGCTGCTGACAGAGGCACAGCTCGAGCAGGCGCTCAACGAGCAGCGTCGAACCGGTCGGCTCCTCGGCCAGATCCTCGTCGACACCGGTTACCTGACCGCGTTCTCGCTGGCCCTCGTCCTCGCCGAGCAGCACGGTGTCCAGCTGCGTCCGTCCGGTGACGGGGAGAACGGCAGCCCCGCACCTGCGGAGACCGAACCTGCGTCCGCGTCCGTCGAGGCACCGGCTGCCGACGGCGGCACCGCTTGGCGACCGCTCGGCAAGCTCCTCGTCGAGAGTGGCTTCCTCACCGAGGAAGAGCTCGAGGCCGCCCTCGAGGAGCAGCGCCGGAACGGCGGCAGCCGTCTCGGCGAGATCCTCGTCGCCCGCGGGACGCTCTCCGGTCCGTCGCTCGCGCGTGCTCTCGCGCTGCAGCACGGTGTCGAGCTCGGCCCCGAGAGCGAGCTCGCGGACAACGTCCAGACCGTGCTCACGCCGACGCCGCCCGGAGAGCCCGTCTACCACGTCTGCGAGGTCATGCTCGAGCCGACGTACCAGACTCACTCCGTCCTCTACCAGAGCGCGAACTTCCTCGAGGCTGTCGACTACGCGTTCGAGTTCGTGGACGCGCACGATCCCCCTGCGCTCGAGATCCAGAAGGCGGACGGTGACGCGCGCGAGACCGTGTGGATGTACAGCGAGAGCCGTGCGGCGGCAGCGGCGGCGAACCGCAAGGACATGCTTCAGACCTTCGGCTTCAATCCCACGAACTGGGACGCCGGCAAGGACTTCGAGCCAGATCCTGCCGCCTAGTAGTAGACGTCTGGTCGGCCGCTTCGCTGCAGGTGGACGAGCACGCCGAGCAGGAACAGATGCAGTACGCAGATCACCGCCGCGACCGCGGTGAACTCCGTGCCGCCGAGGCTGCCCTCCGTCAGGTTGAGGAACGCGATCCCGGCCCACACTCCCGCGGAGAGGCAGTCCACGGCGATGCCGAGGCGGATGGTTCGTTCGCTCGGGCCGGTCGGCACGACCTGCGAGGGCGGCATGATCTCCCTATCGGCCGATCCGCCCGCCGACTCAACTGTGGCGACAGCGCGGACTCCGCCACCGTTACGCTGGCGCCGTGAGCGCCTTCGACGACCTTTCGGCGATGCAGCCGCTGCAGATCTGGGACGAGGTGATCGCGCGCTCGGTCACCGGCGGACGGCTGACGCTCGCCGTGGTCGAGCTCGAGCCGAACTCGCTCGTCCCCGAGCACAGGCACGATCACGAGCAGCTCGGCATCGTCCTCACCGGGTCGCTCAACTTCCGCGTCGGCGAGGAGGCGCGGGATCTCGGCCCGGGCGGAACCTGGCGGATCGAGTCGAACGCGCCGCACGAGGTGCAGGTCGGGCCCGAAGGCGCGGTCGTGATCGACGTGTTCGCTCCGACTCGGGACGACTGGGAGAGCGCGAAGCGCCTCGAGCCTCGCACGCCCCGCTGGCCGTAGCGGCGCACTGATCCGTGCCTGGCTTCCGCGGGTCGGGACCGGTGTCAGACACCGCAACTGCTTCGTCACGCCACTGAAGCAGAAGAACGCACTCGCCACGCAGGGAGGCTGCGGCGAGCTTCGCGGGCGACGTCTGCCGAAGGCATGGCCCGGTGTCAGACACCGTGTCGTGGGAGTCACACGAGTGTGAGGAGTCCCTGCGCCGACGCGCCGACGCGATGCGCGATTTAGGGTTGCCGCGGGATGGGTGCGCCGGCCCCGAACGAGCGCCTGGACCCGCACGCCTGGGCAGCACCGCCGCCCGGCGGGCTGCGTCGCTACGTCCCGATCGTGACCTGGCTGCCGGCGTACGAGCTGCGCTGGCTCCGTTTCGACGCGATCGCCGGCGCGACCCTGTGGGGCCTCCTGATCCCGGAGATGATCGCCTACGCGGGGCTCGCCGGTCTCCCGCCCCAGGCCGGTCTCTACACGCTCCTCGCCTCCCTCGCCGCCTACGCGTTGTTCGGAACGAGCCGGCACCTCGTCGTCGCGGGAACGTCCGCCTCGGCCGTGCTCCTCGCCTCGGGAGTGGCTGCGTTGCTGCGGACGAGCACGACGCCGCACCTCGACCTCGCGGCCGGGCTCGTGCTGATCGTCGGCGCGTTGTTTCTCGCCGGCGGCCTCCTGCGACTCGGCTTCGTGGCCCAGTTCCTGTCACGCCCCGTGACCGAGGGATTCGTCTTCGGCCTCGCGATCTTCGTCACCGTCAACCAGCTGCCGAAGATCTTCGGGATCTCTCAGGGCCCGGGCGACACGATCCGGCAGTTCTTCCACGTGCTGACGCATCTCGGCGACACGAGCCCGGCGACGTTCGCAGTCGGCGGCTCCGCGCTCGTGCTCCTCTTCGGGATCGAGCTGTTCGCGCCGAAGCTGCCGGGCGGACTGATCGCGCTCGTGTTCGGAATCGTGGCCAGCGCCGTATTCGACCTCTCGGAGCACGGCGTCGCGGTGGTCGGCTCGATCCCGAAGGGACTGCCGTCCGTCTCGGTGCCGCACCTCCACGCGACGGACGTCGCGCCGCTCGTCGCCACGGCCGCCGGAATGGTGCTCGTGATCCTCAGCGAATCGCTCGGCGCGGCGCGCAACTTCGCGACCAAGTACGGCTACGAGGTCGACCCGAACCAAGAGATGATCGCGCTCGGCGTCGCGAACATCGGCTCCGGCTTCATCGGCGGACTCGCCGCAGGCGGCAGTCTCTCGCAGTCGGCGGTCAACGAGGGAGCAGGTGCACGCACGGAGGTGTCGCCACTCTTCGCCGCGCTGCTCGCGGCGATCACGGTCATCGCGCTCACACCGATCTTCAAGGACCTGCCGGAGGCCGTGCTCGCCGCGGTGATCATCAACGCGGTCTCGCACCTCTGGAAGGTCGGCGACTTCATCCGCTACTTCGCCGAGCGGCGAGTCGAAGCGATCCTCGGGCTCGCAACGCTCGCGGGCGTGATCACGTTCAACGTGCTCCCCGGTCTCGTCATCGGCGTCGTCTCGATGCTGCTGCTCGTCATCTACAAGTCGAGCCGCCCGCACCTGAGCGTGCTCGGTGAGGTCCCGGGGCTCGACGGCGCTTTCGGCGACATCGGCCGCCATCCCGAGTACCGGGCGATTCCCGGACTGCTCCTGCTCCGGCTCGACTCGGCGCTCTTCTACGCGAACGCCAGCCTCGTCCGCGACCAGATCAAGGTGCTCGCCGGCAGTGCGGACCCGACGCCCCGAGCGGTGATCCTCGACATCGGGGCGACCATCGAGCTCGACATCACGAGCGCGCAGACGTTCATCGCGCTGACCAGGACGCTGCACCGGGGCGGGATCGATTTCGCGCTCGCAGAGGTGCGGTCGCACGTGGCCAAGACCGCACGGCGCACCGGCTTGCTCGCCGCCCTCGGCGACGACCGTCTGTTCAGCACCGTCGAGGCGGCCGTCGAATCGTTGCGGCCGAGAGACGCGCAGACGGATGACTAGGTCGATCACGGAGTTCGTCACGACGACATCCACTCCCACGACATGAGCCTGCCTCCCGAAGAGGAGAACGGACGGCGCGGGTCACGGCATGGACGTGGCCACGAGCCGAGGGTGATCAGGGCTGCCCACGACCGGACGACTGCCGTGTCGAGACGGGGCCGCGAGTGGGTCGAGCGCCAGGATCCCGCTTCTCGACCCGGTGTCGCCATCGAAGCGTGGCGGCGCTACCGAGCCGTCGACGGGCCGTTGCAGTCGGCGTTGCTGTCGCTGTACGTCCTCGTCGCGATCGTGCCCGCCCTGCTCGTGATGGAGGAGTACCTCGAGACCAACCCCGCGGCGCTGGCGAACCACATCGTCCACCACTACAGGCTCAACGGCTCGACCGCGAGCCTCGTGCACGGCGTGCTCGTCCAAGACCGGACGCACGAGCTCGGTTCGGCCCTCTTCGCGATCGCAGGTGCACTGTTCTTCGGGCTCGGCTTCGGTCGTGTCCTGCAGCTCGTGCACGCGCGGGCCTGGCAGATCCCGCTGCCGGCGAGGCAGACCGACCAGGCGCGCTACGCCGCCGTGCTGCTCGGCCTGTACGGGTTGATCCTCCTGCTGCTCGTCCAGCTGACCGAGCTCGGGACCGGCCCCTCGTGGGCACGCTGGGCAGTCGTGCCGGGCTGGATCTGCTTGCTCGTCGTGTTCTTCCTGTGGGCGCCGAGGCTGCTCATGCACAAGCTGATCACGCGGCGCGACCTGCTCCCGGGCGCCGTCGTAACTGCCGTGGGCCTGGTGCTGCTGATGCTCGTCTCGCGCTTCGTGATGAGGTTCTGGGTCGACCTCTACGCCCGCGACTACGGCGGTTTCGGCGTCGTGATGGCGATCTTCTTCTGGATCGCGTTCAGCTCGGCGGTGATCGTCTGGGCGGTGAGCATCTCCCCGCCGCTCGCAGCGAGGCGCGCCGCAGCGTCCACAGATCGCTGACCGCTACGGTCCCGCGCCATGAAGATCTTCAACCTCAACAGCGACGAGTGGGACCGCACGGAGGATCGCGAGGGCTGGCGGAGCAAGGACGCGTGGGTCGGCCATCACATCGGCGCCGAGCTGATCGGCGGGAGCATGTACGAGCTCGAGCCGGGCGACCGGCTCTGGCCCTATCACACGCACCACGCCAACGAGGAGTGGGCGATCGTGCTGCGCGGCGAGCCGACGCTCAGGACGCACGAGGGCGAGCAAGGGCTCGAGGAAGGGGACGTCGCCTGCTTCCCGCGCGGGAAGGAAGGTGCACACCAACTGCACAACCGCTCCGACTCGGTGGTTCGCGTCCTGATGCTCTCGACCCTGATCGCGCCCGACATCGTCGAATACCTCGACAGCGGCAAGATCGGCGCCCGCAGCGTGAGAGGCGAGCGCATCCTGCTGAGCAGGCCGGGACCGGACCTCGAATACTGGGACGGCGAGGACTAGCCGGAGCGCGAATCAGGCGAGTGCGGCCTCGAGCGCGGCACGGTCGAACGGGCCCCCGTGCGTCGCGAGCACGTACTCGACCGGCAAGTCGAGCAGCGGAGTCAAGCCTTCGACGACCTGCTCCCGCGTCGTGTCCGGGCCGAGCCACCGTGGATTGATGTGGAGCCCGTCGCCGAAGTCGGGGAGCGTGTCGCCGGCGACGACTGCGCGATGGCTCTCGACCCAGAGCACCATGTCGTTCGGCTTCTGTCCGGGGAAGACGTCGACACCGACCTCGAGGTGGTCGCCCGCCGCGTACGGGTGCGCCTCGCCCTTCCCCTCCTTCAGCAGCCAGACGACGTCTGGGCTCCCGTCGCCCGCCTGCTCGGCGGTGATGCCGTACTTCTGCATGAGGTACTCCGCCGTGTCGGGCAGCGGCGTGTAGACGGGAACGCCGAGCCGCTCGACCAGGCCCTCCGCGTCACGCTCGTGCCACGGCGCGGTCAGCACGACCGCAGTGTCGCGGTCGGCCGCGAGCGTGACGAGCTCCTCCGGCGGCGCGATCGGATCGAAGAAGAGCAATCGCTCGCCGCTGTCGATCGCGTAGGACGAGACGTTCGGGTCCCACGGTTCGCCCTCCTCCCATTGCGGGTGCGGCGCCTGCCAGTGCCAGAGTCCGGGCCGTAGCTCGCGCATCCACGTGATCCTAGGAGACCGGAGGCATCGGCATCGGATACGGCGTTAGGGTGGGCGCCTCGTGAGTGTCCCGGCCTCGATGGCGACCGACCCCGCAGCGCTGATCCGAAGCAGGCCGTACCGCGTCCTCCTCGTCTTCGCGGCGCTGATCGGGCTCGTGGTCTCCGTCGCGTCGTGGGGCTTCCTCGAGCTCGTCCACGAGCTCGAGGTCGGCGTCTACACCCACCTTCCGCACAGCCTGGGCTATGCGAATGCGCCCACATGGTGGCCGCTCCCGTGGCTCGCGCTGGCGGGCGCGGTGACGGCGTTCGCGATCGCGCGCCTCCCGGGCCGCGGCGGCCACGTGCCGGCGAACGGCCTCAGGGCCGGCGGGAAGCCCACTCAGCCGATCGAGCTGCCCGGTGTCCTGCTCGCCGCGGTGGCGACGCTCGGTCTCGGGCTCGTGCTCGGGCCGGAGGCGCCGCTGCTCGCGCTCGGGATGGGCCTGGGGATCCTCTCGATCAAGCTCATCCGGAAGGACACGCCCGATCAGGCGCTCGGGCTGATGGCCGCGGCCGGCGCCTTCGCGGCCCTGTCGGCGATCTTCGGCTCGCCCGTGATCGGCGCCGTGATCATCATCGAGGCGACCGGTCTCGGCGGGGCGATCCTCCCCGTCGTCCTGCTGCCCGGGCTGATGGCGGCCGGCATCGGCTCGCTCGTGTTCATCGGGCTCGGATCGTGGTCCGGGTTGAGCACGAGCGCCTGGGCGCTCAGCCCGTTCCCGCTCCCCCCGTTCGGCGGGCCTGCCTGGGGGAACTTCGGCTGGACGGTCGTGCTCGCGGTCGTCACGGCGGTCGTCGTCTTCGTGATCATGGAGCTCGCGCGCTGGTCCAAGCGGCTCGTCGAGACGAGGTTCTTCCTGCTCACGATCGCCGCGGGTCTCGCCGTCGGTGGACTCGCGATCGCGTACGCGCAGGCGACGGGCCAGTCGGCCGATGCCGTGCTCTTCTCGGGCGAGCCGGCCTTCGGGACGCTCTTCGCGACGGGCCCGACGCTCGCCATCTCGACGCTCGGTCTCCTGATCGTGTTCAAGGGCCTCGCGTGGAGCATCTCGCTCGGGAACTTCCGCGGCGGGCCGACCTTCCCGGCGATCTTCCTAGGCGCCGTCGCCGGCCTGCTCTGCGCTCATCTCCCCGGCTACGCCGAGACGCCCGGCGTGGCTGCGCTGATCGGCGCGACGTGCGTCTCCGTCCTCCGGCTCCCGCTCTCGTCGGTCGTGATCGCGCTGCTGCTCGCAAGCAAGGCCGGGCTCGCGGTCGCGCCGCTCGTGATCGTCGCGGTCGTCGTCGCCTACATCGCGAGCGAGGCGCTCACTGCCTACGTCGATGCGCGAGTCGGCGCGCGCCCCACCGAAGACGAAGGGACAACAGAACCGGTGACGGCGTGACGGTTCACGGGATCCGCCGTCGAAGCGCGAGCCCGAGCAACAGAGGATTCCGCGGGAACGTCGTCTCGCTCTCGGCACGAGTAAGGACCGTCCCAGCTGACCACGAGGTCGGCATCGAGCTCTGCGAACTGGCCGGTGCCGCCTGCGAGCTTCACCGTTCCGGTCTGGGTCGCGCCGTCGAGCACCACGTGGCTGTACGCGGTGTCGCCACTCGGGAAACGGCCAGCTTCCGGAGTGGCGAGCGCGACGCTCGTGCCGGACGAGACCAATGGCGTCCCGCCGATTGCGTCAACCAGCGCTGACACGCCTCTTGCGGTGGAATCCGAGCCGCGTCATCGTCATGCCATGAGTTCCAATGAGGCGATCTTGTGCGAGTGGCTCGCTGCGGGAGATCGCGGCGAGCTCGACGCCTTCGACCGATTCCTCCATCCCGAGGTGAAGGTCCACGCGCCGCTGGGACTCTCGACCTCCGGTGTGGAGGCTGAGAAAGCGGCCTGGGCCGACGTGAGGCGAGCGGCTCCCGACATTCGCCACGCGGTGCAGGAGACCGTTGCAATGGACTCGCGCGTCGCCGCCCGCGTGGTGGTGACGGGCACGCTCGAAACCGAGTTCGCCGGGATCCCGGCGAGCGACGTGGGCTTCGAGATCGACCAGGTTCTGTTCGCTCACTTCCGGGACGGGTTGATGATCGAGGTCTGGGAGATCGCCGACACCGGCTCCCTCCTGCGTCAGCTCGGAAGCTGAGGTGACCGAAGGGGCGATCGCCTAGCCGTGCAGCAGTGCGCCCGTGATGGGCTGCAGCTTGCGACCCGAGGGCGGGTACGCGCCCAGTGCGACGAATCCCGTCGGCGTGTACGCCGAGCGCAACTCGTATGCGTTCCAGTGTTCGTTCGGATGGGGAACCGCCTGCGGGACCCGGGTCGCGATGACGGTGCGACTGTGCGCGCCCCGCACGTCGCCCACGCGAACCGTCAACGTCCAGCCGTAGTCCGGCGAACCCTGGGCCGTGACGATCTCCAGCTGGTTCCCGCGATAGGCCGCCGCAAGGAGATGCGGGCTGGTACCGACACTGAGCCTCGCCGTGATGAGCTTCGTCGGTGATGATGTGCCGTCCCAGCTGAGAATCGCGGTCAACGACGACATGACGAGGCGGCAGGAGTCCGCACACACGAGCGTGAAGTCGTCGGAAGCCTGCGACCCGCCGCCTCCGCCGTTGGCAACCGGCCCATAGCTCTTCGAGCTCAGCGGCTTCAGCGTAGCGGGGTCGAGCTGAGCAAGATGGACGTTGACGAGCGCCCCCTGCGCCCCCTGCGCCTCCGTCCAGGCGAGCCAGAGGCGCCCCTGCTGGTCCACGCCGAGCCTGACGCTGCTCGGATCGAACCCGCTCTTCTTCACGAGCAACGAGCCGAGATTGGTCGCGGCTCCCGCTGCGGTGCAGCATGCGCCGAGGGTGCCGCCCGCCGCGGCCGCCCAGACCGTCCGGCCGCCGATCACCACCCCGGCCATGATTCCTCCGACGGAGATCACGGCGTCGGTGACCTTCGCAGGATCCCCCGGGATCGCCACCCAGCTCCCGACCTTGCCGTTCGACTGGAACGCTGCCGTCGTGTTGTCCACGACGAGGCTCGAGCCCACGACGATCGACTGACCGAGCTGCTCGTCGGTGACCCGCGTCGACACGAACGAGGTCAGCCTGCCTCCTGTCGGCTTCGCGCTCCAGATGGTCTCCCCGCTTCCGACGCCGAACCAGAATCGACCGGAAGCCCACCCGTACACCCGGAACCACTCGCCCGAAGACGCCGGGTACTTGACGGGCAACGTATGCCAGGTCGTCTTGGCCTGCGCGGGCCCAACCACGACGAGCGTCGCCGTGGCGATTGCCAGCGCTGCCCAAAGCGTTCCGTTCCGCCTGCCTGCGGAGCTCAAGGTGCGCGGATGCTACAAGCGGGGCGACCGACGAACAAGCGCGGCGCTAGTCGGCCCACCAGTCGCGCTGGCCGTCGACGTCCTCGCGCGGATCCTCGCCGAGATTGGGCGCGCCGAGGACGAGGATCTCGAGGCCTTCTGGCCCGGCCTCGTAGCCTCGCCACGTACCGGGCGGGACGCGCACCGCGTCCCATTGCTTGAGCTCGACGATCTCGTCGTCGACCTTCATCCGTCCGCTCCCGCGCAGAACCACGTACACCTCCTCTTGCTTCGTGTGTGTGTGGCCGTACGGAAAGCGATAGCCGGGCGGGACGCGCTGGTAGCTCAGCGCGGTCTCCTCGAGCTCGAGCGCCTTGGTCGCCGCACGGAACTCCAGCTCCGGTGCGCCGTCGAACCTCGGGCCGATGTCCTCCAGATCCGACTTGATGTTCCTGAGCGTGAACATTCCTAGTTGCCTACGGTCGGGTCGGGCATGAACTCCCGGACCTCCTGAGCACAGCGGCAGGCGACGGCGGTCTTGGCAGCCCACTCCAGCGCCTCCTTGAGTGAGGGTACGTCGACGACACAGAGTCCGCCGATCGCCTCCGGGTACGGGCCGTCGGTGACCGTTCCAGCAGTGGCCACGATGCTCGCCTTCTGGTTCTCCAGTCCGCCCCCGAAGACCCACACGCCAGCGTTCATGGCCTCCTGGACCACGGCGTGCGAGGCATTGGCCACGGCCGGCATGTCCTCGTCGGGGATGTGGTCCATCGCGTGGGCATCGAACGAGATCATGTACCGCGGCATCGCATCACTCCTCTCCGGGCGGCCTCCCGACTGCACGTTAGATGCTGCTCTCGAAGGTAGACCGTTCGGCGACCCGCAACTCATCGGCCTCTGCGTGGGCACGGACGGAGCCGTTCATGGAGCTTTCGCGTCGAGAACGCGGCTACGAAGCCTCGAGGTGCTCGTTAGACTCGCGGTAGTGGCGGACCCGGCCTAGTTGATCCCATCTTCACGTCTTCAGTCGTGGCTCTCCGCCTCGGCTGCTGAGAGCTGGATCGACTAGGAGGGAGGACAGATGCTCTACGAGCCGACGAGGTTCGATGCTCTGATCGACGAGCCGTGGGTCCCTGGGCGCATCGAAGACGCGATCGCTGCGATCGCTGCCGACGCGCACGCTGCGTTCGATCCGACAGCACTCTGGCCCGCGCACGAGTGGGATGCTCGCGAGAAACCGTTGCCGCTATCCGGCCTGTACGTCGGTGCGGCCGGCGTGATCTGGGCGCTCGATGAACTCCGGAAGCGCGGTCATGTCGAGTCGTCGCACGATCTGGCCGCCGCGGTGGTGCGCGCGGTCGAGCTCGAGCGGGCGACGCCGGATTTCTCCGCGGATGGGCATTACCGTCCTGGTGCACTCATCTCCGGCGAGACCGGAGCGCTGCTCGTCGCCTTCCGGCTGACCTCCGACCCGGCGCTCGCGGACGACGTGCACGCGCTCGTTCGCGGGAACGTCGACAACCCAACGGACGACATCAGCTGGGGAGCGCCCGGGACGCTCCTCGCCGCTTTGGCGATGGGCGAATGGACGGGCGAGGGTCGTTGGGATGAGGTTGCCCGCGAGTCGGCAGCCGCGCTCAGGAAGCGCCGCGGCGACGACGGGCTCTGGCGACAAGACGACGACTACCGCGGCCTGAGCACGCTCCACGGCGTCGCGGGAAACACACTCGCTCTGCTCCGTCTCGAGCCGGACGATTCCGTCGCGAGTGAGAGCGCGGCCGTTCTCTCCCGGCATGCGTTTCGCGAGGACGGCCTCGCCAACTGGCCCGGCACGCCGCGCCCGCAGCTCGCGCGCCCGCGAGACGGCCGGATCGTCGTTCAGTGGTGCACCGGCGCGCCCGGTGTCGTCGCCGGCGCTTGGGACTACCTCGACGAGGATCTC
>DASPSY010000091.1:0-16033 GCA_035623685.1 Gaiellaceae bacterium | reverse complement strand
GTCTGGGCGACCGGCTGGCCGTCGAAACGTTCGACGGCCAGCCGCTTCCCGCCGACGCGACGGACATGCGCCACGAGCGCCGCAAGCGCGACACGCAGCCAATCCTCGTGCGGTTCCTGCAGGGTCACGAGCGACCGCCCGCTCCGCTCGACGAACAGCGCCGCCTCCCCCCCGAGCAGCACGACGTGCGCCCCGGCCACGCGTGCGGCCCTTGCGCCCGCCCGCTTCGGCCACGGCAGCGCGGCGCCGTACGGCTGAGCGGGATCCGCGGCGGCGAGGACGAGCGGCTCGGGCTCGTCTCCCTCCGCCGGCCGCAGCTCGCGCAGACGCTCGACTGCCCCCGGGAGGGCGAACTGCGCCCCACCGAGCCCTTCGACGAAGTAGCCGCGCCGACAGACGCCGAGCGTCTCGAGCGCGCGCAGCTCCCCGTAGACGGCCGCGTAGCCGCCGGGGATACCCTCGCCTCGAACTCCGTCCCGGGTGACGATTCCCTGACGCTCGAGTAGGAGCTCGGCAAGGGCGCGCGGATCAGGCTGCCCGGGGAAGAGCCGACCCGTCAACGACCAGCGCCCCTGCGTCGCAGTGACCCCGGCCGACCGCTGGCGTGAGAAGCGTCTCGGTCGACCCCCGCGCGGCGGAGTCGCGTAGCGGCGGCCGGCCCGCAGCGGCGTCCACGCATCGTTCGTGACCTCGCCTGCCCAGACGAGGTCCCAGAGCGCCGGCAGGGCCTCGGCCGGATCGAGTTGCGCAGCGGCGACGACATCCGGCCAGAACTCGGCACTCCGCGCGAGCACACTGCGAAGCCGATCGTGGTGCTCACCCTCAGGCGCCGGCGCTGAGCCACCCGAGCGGCCGAGCAGCGCCGCGTCCTCTCGGAAGAAGAGGGCGACGCGGTCGAGGCCCGCACCGACCCAGACGACCTCGCCCGACGCACACAGCTGGTCGAGCTGACCCGCGTTGTAGCCGGGCACGCGCCGCGGCAGGACCTCCGACTCCCAGAGCGTCACGGGAAGCGCAAGGCCCTGCAGCGGCACGAGCGCCTCGCGGAGCGTCGCGCGACGATCGATGCCGTGCCAGTGGGGGAGGAAGCGAGCGAGCGCGACCTGCTCGGTCGGCTCGACCTCCTTGCGCAGCGCCGCGAGCGATGCCCGCCGCAGCCGGCGCAGGACGTCCGGGTCGCACCACTCGCGCTCGGTCCCGCCGGGCCGCAGCTCGCCGCGCACGAGCTGCTCGCGCCGCTCGAGCGCGACGAGCACGGGCTCGACGTCGATGCCGAACTGCTCGCACGCTTCGGCGCTCGTGAACGGGCCACGGCCGCGCGCGTACCTGAGCACGAGCTCGGTCAGCGACTCGGCACCGCCCTCGAGGAACGCCTCCGGCAGCCCGCCCGGCGGCATCGCGCCGAGCGCGTCGCGGTAGCGACCGGCGTCTTCGGCCGCGATCAGCCGCTCCTCGCCGGCGAAGCGGACGAGGAGCGCGCGGCGCTCGGCGAGCAGGATCGCCGCGAACGCCTCGTCGTACTCGCCGCTGCGAAGATCGCCGCGAAGGCGTAGCCGGTCGTGCAGCTCGTCCGCGTCGCGCGGCCGGCCGCGCAGCTGGCGCTCGACCTCCTCAACCGACTCGCGGTCGAGCAACTCGCGCAGCTCCTCCTGGCCGAGAAGCTCTCGCAACAGCTCGCGGTCGAGCGACAACGCCTGCGCACGTCGCTCCGCGGGCGGCGTGTCGTCCTCGTACATGTAGGTCGCGATGTAGTCGAAGAGCAGCGACGCCGAGTAGGGAGACGCTGATGCAGTCTCGACGTCGACGAGGTCGAGCTCGCGCGTCCGGAGTCCTTGGAGCAGGCGCTCGAGCGACGGAAGGTCGAAGACGTCCTGCAGACACTCGCGGTACGTCTCGAGGATGACGGGGAACGAGCCGTAGCGCCGCGCCACCTGGAGCAGGCCCTGGGCCTTCAGCCGCTGTTGCCAGAGCGGCGTTCGTTGGTCGGGTCGTCGCCTCGGGATCAGGAGCGCCCGTGCCGCGTTCTCGCGGAAGCGCGCGCCGAACAGCGCGCTCTGGCCGACCTCTTGGACGACGAGCTCCTCGACCTCGTCGGGCGGGATCAGGACGTCCTCGGTCGGCGGCGGCGAGTCCGCGTCCGGGAGATGGAACGCGATCCCGTCGTCGGACCAGATCGACTGAACCTCGAGGCCGAGCGAGTCGCGGAGCTTCGCCGCGACCGCCATCGCCCAGGGCGCGTGCACGCGCGAGCCGAACGGCGTGAGGATGCACAGCCGCCAGTCGCCGATCTCGTCGCGGAAACGCTCGACGACGACGGCGCGGTCGGAGGGGATCGTCCCCGTGGCCGCCGCCTGCTCGTCGAGGAACGACATCAGGTTCCTCGCGGCGCGCTCGTCGAGGGCATGCCGCTCCTGCAGCCGCGCCAGCGCGGCCTCCGGCTGCAACGACACCAGCTCCCTGGATGCCTTGCCGATCGCGGCACCGAGCTCGTACGGACGGCCGACGCCCTCTCCCTTCCAGAAGGGGACGGCGCCGGGGACGCCCGGCGCGGGCGAGACGAGCACCCGGTCCCGCGTGATCTCCTCGATTCGCCAGGTCGAGGCGCCGAGCAGGAACGTCTGACCCGCGCGCGCCTCGTACACCATTTCCTCGTCGAGCTCGCCGACGCGCCCGCCGCCGTCGACGAGGTGCACGCCGAAGAGCCCGCGGTCGGGGATCGTGCCGGCGTTCGTCACCGCGAGACGGCGCGCACCCGTGCGACCGCGGATGACGCCGCCGACGCGGTCCCAGACGATGCGCGGTCTCAGCTCCGCGAACTCGTCGGACGGATATCGCCCGGCGAGCATGTCGAGCACGTTCTCGAGCTGCGCCCGCGAGAGGTCGGCGAAGGGATACGCACCGCGCACGAGCTCGTGGAGATCGTCGACCGCAACCTCCTCGTCGGCGGCGATCGCGACGATCTGCTGCGCGAGCACGTCCAGCGGATTGCGCGGGATCACAGTCTCCTCGATCGCGCCCGCCTGCATCCGCTCTGCGACGACGGCGGACTCGAGCAGGTCGGCGCGGAACTTCGGAAAGATGCGGCCCTTCGACGTCGCGTGCAGCTCGTGGCCCGCGCGGCCGATGCGTTGCAGCCCGCGCGCGACCGACTTCGGCGACTCGACTTGGACGACGAGATCGACGGCGCCCATGTCGATCCCGAGCTCGAGCGACGACGTGGCGACCAGGCACGGGATCTGCCCGGCCTTGAGGAGCTCCTCGATCTCGACGCGCTGCTCACGCGCGAGCGAGCCGTGGTGGGCGCGCGCGATCTCGCGCTCGGCCAGCTCGTTGAGGCGCAGCGCGAGGCGCTCCGCCAGCCGGCGGTTGTTGACGAAGACGATCGTCGAGCGGTGCTCCTGGACCAGGCGAAGGATCTCCGGGTAGATCGAAGGCCAGATCGAGGTCTGCGATCCCTCGCCACCCGTGCCGAGGAGGTCGGCGGTCGGTGCCGCCGAGCCCGGCTCGCGCATGTCCTCGACGGGCACGACCACGCGCAGGTCGAGGCGCTTCGCGATGCCGGCGTCGACGAGCTCGATCGGCCGCGCTCCGGCGACGAGGCGGCCGATCTCCTCGAGCGGACGTTGCGTGGCCGAGAGGCCGATTCGCTGCACTGGACCCTCCGCCACGAGCCGGTCGAGGCGCTCGACGCTCAGCGCGAGGTGGGCGCCGCGCTTCGTGCCGGCCACGGCGTGGACCTCGTCGAGGATCAGCGTGCGGACGCCGGTGAGCGTCTCGCGCGCGCGCGAGGTCAGCAAGAGGAAGAGGGACTCCGGCGTCGTGATCAGGATGTCCGGCGGGTCCTTGAGCATCGCCGCGCGCTCGCGCTGCGGCGTGTCGCCCGTGCGGACGCCCACGCGCAACGGCGACTGGAGCCCGGCGAGCGGTCCGCGAAGGTTCCGCTCGATGTCATAGTTGAGCGCCTTCAGCGGCGAGACGTAGACGAGACGCAAGCCGGTGCCGGTGTCCTCGGCACCGAGCTTGTCGATGCCGTAGAGGAAGGCAGCCAGCGTCTTCCCCGATCCGGTCGGCGCCTGGATCAGCGTGTGCGCGCCGCCCGCGATGGTCGGCCACCCGAGCCGCTGAGCCGGGGTCGGCTCGGCGAACGCCTGCGTGAACCACGCTCGGGTTGCGGGGCTGAACGGTGCGAGCGGATCCACGTCGTCAGCCTATCCCCGTCATGCTTTGCTTCGATCGTGAGCGTCGTAACGGCAGGCCCTGGAGGAGAGCTCGCGTGAGCTGGCGGATCGCCGGCGCGTATCTCGAGTCGTGCAACTGCGACGCGATCTGTCCGTGCCGCATGATCGACGGCGTCGTCGGCGCGCGCTCGACGTACGGGATCTGCTACGGACTCCTCGGCTGGCGCATCGACGAAGGAAGCGCCAACCGGATCGACCTGTCCGGGCTCGGCGTCGCACTCACGTGCCGCTACGACGACGACGAGCCGGGATCGCCGTGGACGATCGTCCTCTACGTCGACGAGCGCGGAGACGACTACCAGCGCGCAGCGATCGAGGACATCTTCCTCGGCCGCTGCGGCGGCGAGCACGTGCTCAAGCTCCCGTGGGTGCGCAAGCCAAGCGACGTCGTGGACGTGCGCACGGCGTCGATCGAGCTCGACCGGCCGGGGAGGTCGCTCCGCGTCGGGCGAGTCGGCTCGATCCGCGTCTCGCGCCGCGCCGACGACGGCCGCGTCGTCGCGTGCGGGATCCCCGGCTACGACCGCGGCGGCAACGAGTACTACGCCGACGAACTGCGGCTCGACGACGAGCCGTTCGGCTGGGAGCTCGAGGGGAACTGCGCCTTTGCGACCACGTTCGAGTACACGTCACAGGGGTAGGATCGAGGCATGGCCACCGTCGCGAAGGTCGACCGGCTCCACTTCACCGGGAACGACGACGCCGACGCGCTGATCGCCCGCGACCCGCTCGCGCTGCTGATCGGGTTCGCGCTCGACCAGCAGGTCCCCGTCCCGACCGCGTTCACGGGGCCGCTGAAGCTGAAGCAACGGCTCGGGACGCTCGACGCCGAGGCGATCGCGCGAGAGGATCCGGCACGGCTCGAGGAGATCTTCCGCGAGAAGCCCGCGATCCATCGCTTCCCCGGGACGATGGCACAGCGCGTGCAAGACCTCGCCGCCACGGTGGCGGAGGAGTACGAGGGCCATGCCGAGCGCGTGTGGATGGAGGCGCGCGACGGACGCGATCTCGAGGCGCGGCTGCGCGCGCTGCCCGGCTTCGGTGACATGAAGGTGCGCGCGATGCTCGGCGTGCTGACGAAGCGCTTCGGTGTCGACCTCCCCGGCATCGACGAGGTGGCGCCGAAGCATCCGACGCTCGGCGACGTGGACTCGGCCGAGGCGCTCGAGGAGTACCAGGCGAAGAAGCGCGCCCACAAGGCGTCGCTGCGCGCAAAGCAGTAAGCCTGGACGACGAACGCGGCACCTAGGCGCTACGTGGCCCGACAATCGTCGCTCCCAAGGTTCCGCGCGATACTTGTCCGGACATGGGCGAAGCACCCAGCGGCACGGTCACCCTCGTGTTCGGTGACATCGAGGGCTCGACACGGTTGCTGCAGCGCTCCGGTGAAGCCTATGCAGGCCTGCTCGCCACACACCGCGAGCTGATCCGCGAGGCGTTTCGCCGGCACCACGGCTTCGAAGTCGACATGCTCGGCGACTCGTTCTTCGCCGTGTTCGCCTCCGCGAAGGACGCAGCCGCCGCCGCCCTGGATGCACAGCGCGCGCTCGCCAGCCACAACTGGCCGGACGATCACGAGATCCGCGTTCGGATAGGCCTCCACACTGGGGAGCCCCGCCTGATCGGTGACCGCTACGTCGGCCTCGACGTCCATCATGGCGCCCGCGTGATGGCGGCCGCGCACGGCGGCCAGGTGCTCGTCTCGGAATCGACGCGGACACTCCTCGACGACGGCGTGCGGCTTCGTGACCTCGGCGAGCACCGGCTCAAGGACCTCAGCCGACCGCAGCACCTCTACCAGCTCGACATCGAAGGCCTGCCGACCGAGTTCCCGCCCCTGAAGACGCTCGACAACAGGCCGACGAACCTCCCCGTCTTGCCGAGCGCGTTCATCGGTCGTGCGCGCGAGCTCGCCGAGACCGAGGAGCTGCTCTTGCGCGACGACCTCCGCGTCCTCACGCTCACCGGGACCGGCGGTGCCGGAAAGACGCGGCTTGCACTCCAGCTCGCCGCGGAGGCGATCGAGCGGTTCCCGGACGGCGTGTTCTTCGTGTCGCTCTCGCTGGTTCGAGATTGGGAGCTCGTGGTGCCGACGATCGCCCGAACGATCGGCCTGCGCGAGTACCCGGGCGAGACGATCCTCGAGACGCTGACCGACTACGTCCGAGACAAGACGCTCCTGCTCCTGCTCGACAACCTCGAGCACGTGCTCGCGGCGGCGCCGGCGGTCTCCGGGTTGCTGGCGGCGGCACCGGGGCTCCGTGTGCTGGCGACGAGCAGGACGCCGCTCCATCTCTCGGGCGAGCGCACGTACGCCGTTCCGCCGCTTGCGCTGCCGGATCCGGCGGAGTCGGACCGCACGGCGCGGCTCGAGGAGTCGGAGGCCGTCAGGCTCTTCGTGGAGCGAGCTCAGGCCGCAGCGACCGACTTCACGCTGACCGACGAGAACGCCGAGGCAGTCGCAGAGATCTGCGCGCGCCTCGACGGTCTGCCGCTCGCGATCGAGCTCGCCGCCCCGCGTGTCCGCGCGCTCACGCCTGCGGCGCTCCTGCGCCGGCTCGACCAGCGGCTGGAGCTTCTCACCGGCGGCGCTCGGGACCTCCACGAACGCCAGCGCACGCTGCGCGCGACGATGGAGTGGAGCCACGATCTCCTGCTGGCGGACGAGAAGGTGCTCTTCGCGCAGTTCGGCTCCTTCGTCGGCGGTTGCCGGCTCGAGGCCGCGGAGTCGCTGTGCGATCCCGACGGGTCGCTCCGGATCGGAGTCCTCGACGGCCTCGTCTCTCTCGTCGAGAAGAGCCTGCTACGCCGAAGGGCCGACTCGGACGGAGAGCCGCGCTTCTGGATGCTCGAGACGATTCGGGAGTACACGCTCGAGCTGCTCGAGGCGTCGGGCGAGGCAGAGGAGGCGCGCCGTCGCCACGCGTACTGGTATGCGAGGGAGGCGGAGCGGCTCGACGTCGAGTCCCGGACCGGCGACCAGCCGTCCGTGTTCGCGAGGCTCGAGGACGACAACGCGAATGTCCGCGCGGCGCTCAGCTTCGCCCGCGAGACACGGGACGGTGAGCTGATGCTGCGCCTGGTCACCGCGCTCTGGAGCTTTTGGTCGACGCGCGGCTACGTCGCCGAGGGACGGCGCGCGTTCGAGGACGCGTTCGAGCTCAGCCACCGTCGCCCTGCGCGTGCACTGCTCGGCCTCTGCACGCTCCGATCCCTGAGCGGGCAGAGCGAGGGCCTGCTCCAGGATGCGGAGGAAGCGCTCAAGGCCGCCGAGGCCCTCGGCGACGACTTCACGCTCGCCCAGGCCTGGAACCTCCTCGGCCTCGTCGAAGGCGGCGTCATGGGCGCACTGGGCTCGGCCGAGGAGGCATGGAGGCAGGCACTCTCGTACGCCGAACGCGGCAACTACGCCGCGGAGAGGGCGGAGAGCATCGGCTGGCTGATGGTCAGCGCGATCTTCGGCCCGCTTCCGGTGGAAGACGGGATCGTCCGCTGCAAGGAGTTCCTCGAGACGGCGGGCGACGACCCTGTGATCCGCGCGTTCTGCTCCGCCGACCGCGGGGTGCTCGAGGCGATGACCGGTGAGTTCGCGCGGGCGCGGGATCTGCTGGCCGAGAGCACGCGGGCGCTCGAGGAGCTCGGGCTCACCGTCTGGGCGGCGAACAACGCGCAGGAGGCGTTCCTCATCGAGAGCCTCGCCGGAGCGCCCGGCGCCGCGACCGACATCCTTCGCAGTAGTTACGCGACGCTCGACCAGATGGGTGAGCGCGGCCTGCGCTCCACGATCGCGGGGTTCCTTGCACAGGCCCTTTACTCGGAAGGGGAATACCAAGAGGCCGCACGCTTCAGCCTTGCCAGCGAGGAGGCAGCAGCGACCGACGACGTCGTCTCGCAGATCTCGTGGCGAGCGTCGCGCGCGAAGATCCTTGCGCGAGAAGGAGAACTCGAACGTGCCGAAGCGCTGGCCCAGGAAGCGGTCGGGATCGCGGAGGCGACCGACCTGCTGAACACCCAGGGCGACGCCTTCTCCGATCTTGCCGAGGTGTTCGCGCTCGCGGGAAGACGAACGGAGGCCAGGGCGGCCTTCGAGGACGCAGCCGGCCGGTACAAGCGGAAGGGAAACCGGACGTCGCTCGATCGCGCCCTTCGTGCCGCCGAGGAGCTCGCCGCCACAGCATCCCCGCCTTGACAGGCGCGGGCCGAGCCGGGATATTCGGCCGGCGTCCAAGGAGGAGCCATGCCTGAGCCTGACCGAAGCAAGCTCAACCCCGACGTCGAGAAGTACCTGGAGAGATGCAAGGTGGAGCCGAGCAGGGTCGGTCCCCACACCCGCAGAGCGCTCAACTCACTCACACCCGGCGAGTTGGACGCGCTCTACCGAGTCGGGGAAGCTCTCACAGAGGACGGTACGCCTCTCAACTTCGCCGCCCACATCCACTGAGGCGATAAGGCAGAGAGGCCATGAGCGAGAAGAACCGTTCGAAGGAGATTTCGCCCGAGCTCGCGCAGTACCTCGCCCGCAGCGTCCTCGACACGCTCGGACCAGACGTCTACGAGGCGCTGCAGGCGTTCACGCCCGAGGAGCTCGACAAGCTCACCCAGCTGGGAACGGCGCTCAGAGGTCACGACGGCTGTGAGCCCGATCGTTGCACCGCCACGCTTTACATGATTCATTGACGAGCACTCCGGCCGTCGAGCCGGGGACGGCGAGCGCGCGGTTTCGCGCGAAGATCGAGCTCGCGATCGGTCCTCTTGCGGCCGTGTGCACCGCGCTCGTCGACCATCCACGCCTGCGCGTCCTCTGGCCCGAGTACCTGGTCGTCCAGCACCAGATCATCCGCGCCACCGTCCCGCTCACAATCGTCGCCGGCGAACGGACGCGTGAACTCCGCGACGACCCCCTCTCCAAGCCGCTCGCTGCATACCTCGACGAGCACGTCGACGAAGAGCGCGGCCACGACGAGACCCTCCTCGACGACCTCGACCTTCTCGGCCTCCCGCGCGGCGAGGTACTCGACCGGGTGCCCCCGCCCTCCGTCGCGACACTCGTAGGCGCCCAGTACTACTGGGTCCTGCACCACCACCCGCTTGCGTTCCTCGGCTTCGTCGGCGTGATGGAGGGTTTCCCACCGACTTCAGCGCTCATCGAGCTCCTCGTCGAACGGACCGGGTATCCGCGCGAGTCGTTCCGGACGTTCTCCGAGCACGCCGACCTCGACCCCGGGCACCGCGACCACCTCGACCGCGTGCTGGACGCATTGCCTCTGACGGCCGAGGACGAGGCGCTCCTCGGAATCTCCGCCATCACGACTGCCGGCCTGGCGGCGAAGCCACTCGAAGAGCTACTCGGTCGGTAGTCGCCGGGCAGCCCCTCTACTGGTACCGGAGCGCTTCTGCCGGGTACACGCGGGCGGCGTGGCGCGCGGGAATGAGCGTGGTCGCGAGTGCGATCGCGTAGACGACGAGAAAGATGACTCCGAGGGTGAGCCAGGGGACGCTGAAGCTGAGCGTGGTTCCGGAGTCCGCGTACAGCGAACCGGATGAGTCGATCACGTTGTATGCGACGACGAGTCCGAGCGCGGCGCCGACGAGGATCGCGGACAATGCGATGAACGAAGACTCGATCAGCAGACTGGCTTGCACCATCCAGCGCTGGAATCCGATCGCACGCAGGACACCGATCTGCTGCCGTCTCTCGACGACGGCGCGAGCCGTGATGACACCAAGCGCGGCGACACCGACGATCAGGCCGAGGCCCATGAAGCCCTCGAGCAAGCGATCGAAGATCACGCTCGAACTCACGGCGTCGGACAGCAGCTTCTTGATCGAGTCGGCCTTCATCCCGTTTGCCATGAAGACGGTCTGGAGCTTGCTCGCCGTCTCCGCAGGATCGACGCCCGCCCTCAGCTTGAACAAATAGATCGTCGGCAGGACGCGTGGGCCGAAGACCGGGGTCAGGGTCGTCTGTGAGGTCCAGATGCCTGCCATCCCCGACGACGCCGCATCGGAGAGGACGCCGATCACCTTCAGGGTGGTGTGCCTGCCGGTCTGCGGGTCGCGCACCGAGACGCGCACCGGCGCCCAGCCCTTGTTCTCGACGTAGAAGCCGTGCAGCCGGAACTTCGTGGCGCCGTTGCCGAAGCCCCAGTTCGCCCTGCGGGGCACGACGGTCGGGTCGACGACCGCAAGCCCCGTGCCGCTGTCGAGCGCGTGCCAAACGGCAGCGGGCGAGTCGTAGCCCCGCGCCCACGTGTCCAACCCGTAGCTCGTGGTCGCGAGAAAGGCGTGGTCGAGGCCGCCGAGGAGGTACGTCTCCGGCTTCGCGCTCGTCCCGACCTGGCGCGCCTCGACGGGCAGCGTCGACTTGCTCGCGGCGACCGCAATCAGCGGACGCAGGACCGGGGAGCGGCGAACGGCCGCTTGGATGTCGCGCACGGGAGCCGTCGGCGAGGCTGTCGCACGCACGTCGAAGCCGCCGCCGAAGCTCCGGACGTTGTCGAACGCGCTCGTGAACGCTCCCGTCGTCGTCGCACCGACGACGAGCGTGAACGTGACGAGCATGAACATGGCAAGCGTGACCCCCGTCCGGAAGAGGCTGCGCAACGGATACGCCATCGCCATCCGAAGCACAGGCGCGATCGCCTTCACCCGTGCGAGCGTCGCACCGAGCACACCGAGAAGCAGATCCGCGTTGTACATGATCGTCCAGGTGGCGCCGATCACGATCGCAAGGCCGCCGAGGATGAAGATCCCGAAGTTGACGTTCATCGGTCCGAACAGGTGGTGGCTGATCGAAGGGACGACGAACCAGATCACGAGCGCAAGCCCGCAGCCGGTGCGGACCACGCGTTGGTTGACCCCGAGAAGGGCGAGCAGCCACGCGACACCGAGGATCACGAGCATGACGCCGAACCCCAGCGTGACGCCGTTCTTCGCACCGATCCCCGCGTAGGAGATGACGGCGCCGAGCGCGATGACGACCAGCGAGCCGACTCGCCGTCGACCCACGTGCTTCTTCACCGGCGGATCGGGCAGGTCGCGGATCGCCGAGACGATGTTCATGCGGCTGACCCGCGACGCGGAGAAGGCGAGCACGCCGAGGGTCAGCAAGACGCCGATCGCGAAGGCGACGGCGAGACTGGCCGGCTTGACGCCGAACGCGAGGTGGAAGCCCGGAACGCCACTGAACACGCCGCCCAGCCCGAGCACCATCAGGTAGGCGATGCCGACGCCGAGCGCGGCGCCGCACAGCGCGGCGACGAGATCGTAAGCCGCTCCTTCGTACAGGAACATCTGCACCAGATGGGTGCGGCGCGTTCCGACCGCTCGTGCGATTCCGAGCTCGCTGCGCCGCTCGGCGGCCAGCATGACGAAGATCAGGAAGATGAGAAGGATCCCCGCGGCGATCGAGAACGAGCCGAACGTCGTGAAGAAGGTGATGAACGCGGCCCCGACGCTGTCCGCGGCGTTGAGCGCGTTCTGTCTCGTCTTGTCGGCTTCGAGCCCGAGTGCGCCGACCGTCGGCTTCAGCGCCTTCACCACCTCGTCCGTCGCCCCGACGCCACCCCGGTTGGCGACGTAGATGCCGTCGATCTGGCCAGGTTTGCCGAGGAGGGCTTGCGCTCGGGGGAGCGGCATCAAGACTGCGTAGTTGGACGTCGCCGCGCCGGAGTAGTCGACGACGGCCCTCACGCGCGCCTTCCGCACGGCGGTGCCCGTCAGAATCCGAACCGAGTCACCCGCCCTCGCGTTGAGGGCGTCCGCGCCTTTCGTGTTCAGATAGATCTCGTTCGGGGCGAGTTGCGCGAGCGAGACAGTCTTTCCGCTCGCGCGCATCGGCCCGAACGCGGTCAGGCTCGCCGGGTCGCTCGCGAACAGAATCACTTGTGGCTCGTACCCTCGGCTCGAGACATCCTGGATCGCGACCGACTGGACGATCAAAGGCGCGACGCCGGCCACGAGCCCACTCCTCCGGCCGGCGACGCGGATCCGATTCGCATCCGCTTGTGGCAGCCAGCGGATTCCCGTTGCGGGGCTTCCGGCGGCGAGCTCCGACACGATTCCCTTTGCTCCGACCACTTCGTCTGCCCGTCCCAGCGCGGCGAGCGCGGAAGCACGGATCGACTGACTCATCGTGTCCCCGGTCGCAAACGACGCGGTGATCAGCACGGTCGCGAGCATGAGGCCCGCCACGATCAGCGCGGCACGCCCGCGTCGGCGCCCCACGTTGCGAACACCCAGGCGGAAGAAGATGCGGTTGCGAGCCGCGAGGACGGCGATGGCGACGACGGCGAGCGCGAGCAGGACCGCCATCGCGGCGGCGAGCGCGCCGACCGGGATTCCGAACAGCTTGGTCATCGCCTATCCCGCGATGACCGGTGCCTCCGCGACGACCACGTCGTATGCCTCGCGGCCAGGCGGCGCGCGGAAGAACACCAGATCGGACAGCTTGTCGATCTGGGACTGATAGAAGCCGCTCGACTGAGAGACGCGTGCGCTCTCGTCGCTCGACCAGAAACTGATCACGAGCACCTTCCCCTCCTCGGAAAGGAGGACGTAACAGCCCTCGTACCCTTCCTGCTCGTGCAACGCGGGGATGAGCTCTCTCTCGAATCGCTCGATTGCACGGGCCGGGTTCTGACGAACCGGGTCGATCTCGGCCACCGTCACACGCGCGACCATCACTTCCTCGCCTCCAATCGCTCCTCGTCGACGATCTGACCGTCGACCATGCGGACGATCCGGTCCGTCGCCCGGCCGACACCGATGTCGTGCGTGACGATCAGGAACGTCAGGCCGCGCTCACCATTCAATGTCCGCATGAGCGCGACCACCTCCTCGGCGTTCTCGCTGTCGAGGTCTCCCGTGGGCTCGTCGGCCCAGACGATCGCCGGGTCGTTGACGAGCGCCCGCGCGATCGTCGCTCGTTGGCGCTGTCCGCCTGATAGCTCGTCGGGAGTGTGCCGGGCGCGCTCCGCGAGGCCGACCATGTCGAGCGCGGCCAGTGCCTTGCGGCGCGCTTCCTTCGTCGGGACCCGTGCGACCAGCAGCGGTAGCTCGACGTTCTCGACCGCGGAGAGAACCGGCATCAGGTTGTAGAACTGGAACACGAACCCCATCCGGCGCGCGCGATAGTCGGTGCGTTCCCGGTCCGACATGGTGCTCAGCGCGACTCCCTCGATCAGCACCTCGCCGCTGTCGATCCGATCGAGACCGGCAAGGCAGTTGAGCAGCGTCGTCTTGCCGGACCCGCTCGGGCCCATGATCGCGACCATCTCGCCGCGCGCAACCGAGAGGCTGACGCCGCGAAGGGCATGCACCTCGACCTCTCCGGTGTCGTAACGCTTGTCGACGGCGCGTGCCTCGATGATCGACTCGACAGCTTCGCCCTCGGCCCGCGGGACTAGTGTGAGTGTCGGACCCCGCTCCACGTGAACGGCCATCCCCGTCCTTTCTCGCTAGGGCGAACGATGCCCCGATCGAGCCCGCCGAATATCCGGGACGACACCGGAATGCCTGCGGAGAACTACTCAATCGGAGTCGCCCGGCCGCATGGCGCCCACGTGCCCGACACCGGCGTATCCTTCGGCCTCCATGCCGCGAGCGAAGCCGCAGCCCTGATCACGATCCGGACGCTCGCGGACGGCGGGCAGCGCGCATCGGAGATCGCACGCATGGTCGCCGAGTTCGTCGCGCCAGCGCGGCACACGCTCGAGCTCGCGCTGTACGACATCCGGCTCAAGGACGAGACAGGCGACATCGTCCGCGACGCGCTCGTCGGCGCGCACGAGCGCGGCGTCCATGTGCGCCTGCTCTACAACCTCGACCGCGAAGAGCGGACGACGACCGGCCCGCCGCCGCCGAAGACCGAGCCGTCGCTGATCGAGGCGCTGCCCTTCGAGACGGCGCCTGTGCCCGGGTGGCCGGACCTGATGCACCACAAGTACGTCGTGCGCGATCGCGACGCCGTGTGGACAGGCTCGACCAACTGGACGGACGACTCGTGGACGCGCGAAGAGAACGTGATCGCGATCGTCGAGTCGCAGGGAGTGGCGATCCGCTATCAGGAGGACTTCGCGCAGCTCTGGAGCAAGCGAGAGGTCGAGCCGACGGGGCGGGTGCCGACGAACCCGATCACGGTCGGCGACGCGGACGTTCGCACGTGGTTCTCGCCGAAGCGAGGCGAGAAGCTCGCGCACGAGATCGGACACCGGATCGGGTGCGCGCGCGAGCGCATCCGCATCGCCTCGCCCGTGATCACGTCGGGCCCGATCCTCGGAACGCTCGCCGAGGTCGCGGCCGACCGGCGCGTCGACGTCGCCGGCGTCGTCGACGCCACGCAGATCGGCGAGGTGCTCGAGCAATGGCGGCGGAACGGCAACGCCACCTGGAAGATCCCCGCGCTCCGCTTTCTGATGGAGCACGCGCCTTTCACCGGGAAGCGGTCGACGCCGTACGCGCCAGGGAGCGTGCACGACTACATGCACGCGAAGGTGACGGTGTGCGACGACGTCACCTTCGTCGGCAGCTTCAACCTCTCCCATTCCGGCGAGCAGAACGCCGAGAACGTGCTGGAGATCCGCGACCGCAGCGTTGCCGACCGGATCGCTGCCTACGTGGACGAGATCAGGGCGAGGTACGGGCCGGTGACGTTGCCCGCGCCGACCGCAGACTGAGGACGTCCGCCGTCCATTGCTGCAGCCGCGCGACGAACCGCGGGTCGATCGTGTGCGGCAGCGGCGCCTCCGCATAGAGCACGTCGGCCCCGTGCACCTCCAGCAGGTCGCGTGCCGATCTCCCCCACTCGACCCCGATGATCGGGTCCTGGGTACCGTGGCCGATCGCGACCGGGGGCAGCGGCGCGTCGAGGTCGAGCTCGAAGCCGGGAACGGTCGGGACGAACCCGCTCAGCGCGATGAGCCCCGCGGGGCGAGGGCGCCCGCGGCCCAGGCCGAGCGCGTACGTCATCACCGCGCCCTGCGAGAAGCCGCCGAGCACCGTGCGCGACGTCGGAATCCCGGTCTCCCGCGCGAGCGTGTCGAGCCAGCGCTCGATGAGCGGCAGCGTGGCGAGAAAGGTCGTCGGATCGGGAAAGCCGAGCTGGCGCAACGCGTACCAGTGTGCGCCGCCGGGCGGAAGCGAGAGCGGCCCGCGAGGGGTCGCACCGAGCAGACGTCGCTCCGGGTCGAGCGCGTCGAGCAGCGGGAACAGGTCGTTCTCGTCGGCACCGCGCCCGTGGAACAGCACCAGCGCGCCGTCGGGCGAGCCAGCCGGCTCGCGAAGGCGGTAACGGAGCTCGCTCAGGCGCGGCTCCACTCCGCGCGGGGATCCGGCAGCGGCGTCAGCACGGGCTCGACCTGCGCGCGCAAGTGTTCGAAGTCCGGCGGGAGCGAGAGCCTTTCGCCGAGGTGATCCGGGTCCTCGTCGACGGCGAAGCCCGGACCGATCGTCGCGATCTCGAACAGGATCCCGTTCGGCTCGCGGAAGTAGATCGACCTGAAGTAGAAGCGGTCGATGATCGGCGTCGGATGCGCACCGGTCTTCGCGACGCGCTCGCGCCATGCCTCGTGTTCCTGCATCGGCGACGCCCACGCGACGTGGTGGACGGTCCCTGCACCCGGAACGCCCGGCGTCGACGGCGCCTCGTCGTAGACGTAGAAGCCGCCACGTCTGTCTCCGCGCACCTCCCAGGCTTCGTCGCCGCTCGGCGCGAACCCGAGAGTCTCCTCGAAGAACGCCCTGCTGCGCTCCGGGTCGCGCGCGTACGCGCGAACGGCGTCGAAGCCCTGCGGCGC
>DASPSY010000009.1:0-10638 GCA_035623685.1 Gaiellaceae bacterium | reverse complement strand
ACGGACATGACGAGCGAGGAGGAGGTCGCGGCGTTCGAGGACCGCGTGATCAAGCGCGGCTACTACCCGTTCCGCACGACGCCGGACGAGCTGCGCGAGCTCGCCGCGGACGAGCCGCGCTGGCACGCGCTCTTCCAGGAGAAGATGCTCGACACCGTCGAGAAGTGGATGAAGATGGCGGACGAGCGTCTCGCCGGCACCGGCATCCGCGTCGTCTGCTGCCCCGGGAACGACGACCAGTTCGAGGTCGACGACGTGATCGCGGCCGCGAAGACGGTGGAACTCGGCGAGGGCCGTGTCCTCGACCTCGACGGCTTCCAGCTCGTCTCGACCGGCTGGGCCAACCGCACGCCGTGGGAGACCTACCGCGAGGAGGACGAGCCCGACCTGCGCGCCCGCCTCGAGAAGGCGATCGCCGGCGTGACCGCGCCGCCCGAGCGGACGATGTTCAGCTTCCACTGCCCGCCGTACCGGTCGGGGCTCGACGACGCGCCGGAGCTCACCGCGGACATGCGGCTCAAGGACGCCGGCCGCGCGGTGATCCCGGTCGGCTCGACCGCCGTCCGCGGCGCGATCGAGGAGCACCAGCCGGCCCTCTCGCTCCACGGCCACATCCACGAGGCCCGTGGCACGTGCCGTATCGGCCGAACGCTCTGCATTAATCCCGGCAGCTCGTACGAACAGGGTGACCTGTTCGGCGCGGTCATCGATCTGGACGGCAAGAAGAAGGTCAAGCGGTTCCTGCTCACCAGCGGATAGGAGGGACACTGCATGGCGACGATGGCAGGTGACGCTCCACAGGAGCAGTCACTCTTCGTCCGGAAGGCGACCGGACTCGTTCGCGGGTGGTCGGTCCAGGACGCGTTCATCTACGCGTTCTTCTCGATCAACCTGATCACGCTCGGGCTCTACATCTTCGCCGACGGGCCCTTCATCCCGAAGGGAAGCCTCATCTACGCGATCATCCTCTCGGGCGCGTACCTCTGCTTCCAGACGATCGTGTACGCGGCGCTGATCGCGGTGATGCCGCGCGCGGGCGGCGACTACGTGTGGGTCAGCCGCGTGATCGGCGGCGGCATCGGCTTCGTGCTCGCGGTCTGCGGCTGGTGGTTCATCAACTGGCACTGGGTGCCCATCTACGCGAACATCCTCAGCAAGGAGTTCTTCCAGCCGCTCTTCGCGATCTTCGGCTGGAACAGCGCGGTCACGTTCTTCAACGAGCCGAAGGGGATCTTCACAGCCTCGGTGATCACGGCGATCCTGGCTGCTGTGTTCATCTCGCTCGGCATGCGCGGTTACGCGAAGCTCCAGAAGTTCTGCTTCTACGGCGGGATGCTCGGGCTCCTGATCATCTTCGCCCTGCTGCTCTTCCACTCGAAGGACGCGTTCCATCACGCGTTCAACCACTACGCGGTCAAGACCTACGGCTCGACCTCGCCCGACGCATACGCGGCGACGATCAAGAAGGGAACGTATGCCGGCGCAGGCTCGCTCTCCGGCCAGGCGTTCTCGGCGACGATCCTGCTCATCCCGATGATCGCGTTCTTCAACCTCTGGTCCAACTGGGGCGCGACCCTGTACGGCGAGGTTCGCGGCGCGTCTGACTTCCGGAAGAACATCTACGCGATGGCGGGCGCGCTGATCGTGACGACCATCCTCGCACTCATCTTCCTGCTCCTGATCGCCCACACGATGGGCTGGAACTTCTACAACTCGGCGAACAACGCGTGGTGGAGCGGCACCGACCAGATGGGCGGTGTCTGGCCGTACCCGGTGACGCTCGCGTCGTTCTTCGTCAGTCCGTGGCTCCAGGTGATCGTGATCCTGCTCATGTCGCTGTGGTTCTTCGGCTGGGTCGGGACCGTGTTCCTGACGGCGACACGCGTGATCTTCGCGTCGGCCTTCGACCGCATCCTGCCGGAGTGGGCCGCGCGGATCGACAAGCGCGGCGTCCCGTACTACGCGATCCTGATCATGTTCGTGCCGTCGCTCGTGATCGCGTACTTCTACGCGTACAACTCGACGTTCACGAGCTGGACGCTCGACGCGACGCTGGTGATCGCGGTGACGTTCTGCGGATCGACGGTCGCGGCCGGGATCTTGCCGTGGCGGAAGCCCGAGATCTACAACGCGTCGCCGATCGCGAAGTACAAGGTCCTCGGGATCCCGCTGATCACGGCCGCGGCGATCCTGTTCCTCGCCTACCTCGGCTTCTGCATCTACAAGTGGCTGGCCGACGGCGTCTACGGATCGAACAATCACAACTCGCTGATCTACATGGGCTGCCTGTACGCGGTCGCGCTCCTGATCTACGTCGTCGCGCGCATCGTGCGCAAGCGGCAGGGAATGGATCTCAAGGGCGTGTACCGGGAGATCCCGGTCGAGTAGCGCGACTCTCGATCACCCGGTGTCCTCGGAGGGGAGGGGCGGCGCGAGCCGCCCTTCCTCACTTCAGGCGCTCGTTCGCCGGGTCGTAGAGGACGTCTCGCGCGACGACGGCGGCCACGAGCTCGCCCATCACGTCGACCTCGACCTCGTCACCCTCGGCGAACGTCGCCGGCAGCTTGGCGAGCGCGACGTTTCGCCGCACGGTGAAGCCGTACGCCGCGCTGCGGACGCGTCCGACCACTTCGCCTCCGGCGTGCACGGCCTCGCCGCCGTAGACCGTCAGGTAGTCCGCGCCGCCGACGAGCAGCGTGCGCAGGCGCAGCGCTGGGTCGCGGTCGAGCTCGGGGTGCTTGCCCTTCGCAACGGCGAACCCGAGGCCCGAGTCGAACGGCGTGTCCGACGCGGTCAGGTCCGTGCCGAAGTAGCGGTAGCCCTTCTCGATCCGGAGCGAGTCGAGCGCCACGTAGCCGACGGGCTCGGGACGCAACGCCTCCACGAGGAAGTCCCACACCGCTGGCGCGTCGTCGCGCTCGACGTACAACTCGTAGCCGTACTCGCCGACGTACGTGATCCTCTGCGCGAAGACCTCCACCTCCCCGACGTCGATCGTCTTCGCGGTCCGGAACGGGAAGTCCTCGAGCACTCCGCGTACCGCGGGCCCCCAGATGCCGACCACCGCGAGCTCGTCGGTCATGTCGCGCACGCGGGCACCGTGCAGCTCGAGGAAACCGCGGTCGCCGTCGACGGCGCCGGCTCCCGTGATCACACGGAAGCGGTCCTCACCGAGTCGCGTCACCGTGACGTCGCCGACGATGCGGCCGCGCTCGTTCAGCAGCTGCGTGTAGACGACGGCGCCGATCGGCCGGTCGATCGTCGCGCCGCACGCGCGCTCGAGCGCAGAGAGCCCCTCGACCTCGAGCTTTCCGAACGACGTCATGTCGAGGATCCCGGCCCGTTCCCGGATCGCGGCGTGCTCGACTTCGACGCGATCGTGGAACGGGGGCCGCTGCCAGCCGAACGCACGTTGCTCCTCGCCGGCGCGCCGCGAGGGCTCGCCGGGCGCGAACCAGTCGGCCCGTTCCCATCCGTTCTTCGTACCGAACACGGCGCCGAGCTGCTCGAGGCGCGACTCCAACGGACTCAGACGTTTCGGCCGACCCGCCTCCGAGACGTCGTACGGATAGCGCAGCCGGTAGTAGTACTTGTAGACCTCGCGCGCTCCGGCTGCGGCGAACTCGTTGTCGAGATAGGGACCGCCGAAGCGCCATGGCCGGTAGGGCTCGACGTCGACCTCGGTCTCGCCGGCCGTCACGAGCTCGGCGAGCGCCTTGCCGAGCCCGCCCGCGCCGCCGAACCCGTTCAGGGAGAGTCCCGCGGCCATGAAGAACCCGCGAACGCCCGGAACAGGTCCGAGCAGCGGGTTTCCGTCGGGCGTCATCGCGTCGGGGTGGCAGACGAGCGCCGTCACGCCCGCGCCGTCGAGGAACGGGAAGCGACGCTCGGCGCCGGCCATGAGCTGTTGGAAGCGCTCGTGGTCGGGCGGGAGCATGCGCGCTCCGTGCTCCCACGGGACGCCGTCGTGCCAGCGTGACACGGGGTTCGGCTCGTAGCCGCCGAAGAGCACGCCGCCGCTCTCCGCCTTGCCGTAGACGAGGTTGTCCGTGTCACGGAAGCACGGCGTGTCGCGAGGGAGCTCGTGCCCGTCGACGGCATGCAGCGCAATGTGCTGGTGATCGACGGGGATCGAGCAGACGAACGCGCCGACCATCTCCGCGACTCGCGGCGCCCACATGCCCGCGGCGTTCACGACCGTCTCCGCCTCGATGGTTCCGTTCTCGGTCTCGACCGCGACCACGTGCCCGTCCGCCACCTGGACTCCCGTCACGAGCGTGCGCGTGCGGATCTCGGCGCCGAGCTCGCGTGCGGCGGAGGCGAGCGCATACGTCGCGATGTGGGGGTCGACGTATCCGTCCCCCGGCATCCACACGGCTCCGTACAGCGCCTCGCGCGAGGCCGCCGGGAGCAGGAGCAACGCCTCGTCGGGACCGACGAGCTCGGCGTCGAGCCCGATGCCGTGCGCACGGCTGACGCCGCGACGGAGCTCCAGCAGACTCTCAGGGCTCGACGCGATCCGCAGGGAGCCGACGGTCTCGAAGACGTCGAGCTCGTTGTAGAGCTCGACGCTGTAGCGGCGAAAGCGCATCATCGTCGGCGACGGGTTGAACTGCGTCACGAGTCCCGCCGCGTGGTGCGTGGAACCGCTCGTGAGCTCCCCTTTCTCGACGAGCACGACGTCCTCGACGCCCTCCTTCGCGAGGTGGTACGCGCAGCTCACGCCGGCGATCCCGCCGCCGATCACCACGGTGCTCATGGCGGCGAGTATCCCACGCTTTAGGATCAACCCCGTGTCGCTCGAGGCGGTCCTGGAGTCGGTGCCGGAGCTCCACGACGCCGTTCGCGTCGATTCGCTCACCGGCGGGCTGACGAACACGAACTACAAGGTCACGAGCCCGGCCGGCGCGTTCGTCGTGCGCATCTCCGGCAAGGACACCGGGCTGCTCGCGATCGACCGTGCGAACGAGGCGCACAACACGCGGAGCGCCTCCGACTGCGGGGTCGGCGCGCGCTTCGTCGCGGCGTTGCCGGAGCACGACGCGCTCGTGCTCGAGTTCATCGAGGGCGAGGTGATGAGCAAGGAGAAGCTCCAGCGGGGAGACCGGCTCGGACAGGTCGCAGCTGCGTGCCGTCGCCTGCACGGGGCAGGGCGTTTCCTCGCCGACTTCGACATGTTCCAGATCCAGCCTGGCTACCTCCGGATCGTTCGCGACCGCGGCTTTCGGCTGCCCGACCGGTACGAGTCGTTCGAGCCACAGGTACGGGCGCTCGAGCAGGCGATGCGCGCGCGGCCAGAGGCGACCGTCCCGTGCAACAACGACCTCCTCGCGGAGAACCTGATCGAGACAGGCGGCGAGTTCCGCCTGATCGACTACGAGTACTCCGGGAACAACGAGCCGTCGTTCGAATTGGGCAACATCTGGAGCGAGTCGAACTTGTCGCTCGCACAGCTCGAGGAGCTCGTCGCGAGCTACTACGGCGAGCCACTCCGCAACAAAGTCGCCCGGGCCCGGCTCTGGGGGCTGATGTCGAAGTACGGATGGACGCTCTGGGCCTCGATCCAGGATGGGATCTCCGACCTCGACTTCGACTTCTGGGGCTGGGGCATGGAGAAGTACGAGCGCGCCGTCGGCGAGTTCGACGGGCCCGAGTTCGAGCGGCTGCTCGGGGAGGTCCAGGCCGAGACCTAGCGCCGCCGGCGCACGTAAGATCGAACGCATGCCACCGCGTTACCGCAGGCTGACCCGTCCGCTCGTCCGCGAAGGCGGCGAGCTGCGGGAAGCCAGCTGGGACGAGGCGCTCGACCGGGCTGCTGCAGGGTTCAGCACGCTCGACGACGAGGCGATGTGCGGGCTCTTCAGTTGCTCGAAGGCGACGAACGAGCTCAACTTCGCCGCGCAGAAGTTCGCGCGCCTCGCACTCGGCACCAACAACATCGACAGCTGCAACCGCACCTGACACGCGCCCAGCGTCGTCGGTCTGGCGACGGTGTTCGGTGCAGGTGGCGGGACGAGCTCCTACGAGGAGGTCCGAAACACGGACCTGGTCATCCTCTGGGGATCGAACGCGCGCGAGACGCACCCGATCTTCTTCCACCACGTGCTGAAGGCGATTCACCGCGGTGCGAAGTTGATCGTCGTCGACCCGAGGCGCAGCTCATCCGCCCAGTGGGCGGATCTCTGGCTCGGCCTCGATGTCGGCACCGACATCCCGCTCGCAAACGCGATCGGCCGTGAGCTGATCGTGTCCGGTCTCGTCAACACCGAGTTCGTCGAGCGTGCGACGGAGGGCTTCGACGCCTACCGAGAGTCGGTCGACGAGTGGACGCCCGAAGAGACCGAGCGCGTCTCCGGTGTCCCAGCGGACGCGATCCGCGAAGCCGCTCAGCTCTACGGCCGCGCGGATCGCGCGGAGCTGTGCTGGACGCTCGGGATCACCGAGCACCACAACGCGGTCGACAACGTCTTCGCGCTGATCAACCTGTCGCTGCTGACCGGCCACGTCGGACGCTACGGCTCCGGTGTGAACCCCCTGCGCGGGCAGAACAACGTCCAGGGCGGCGGCGACATGGGCGCGCTGCCCAACCGGCTGCCGGGCTTCCAGCTCGTCGAGGACGACGAGACGCGTGCGCGCTTCCAGACGAGGTGGGGGCAATCGATCCCGGCCGCGGCCGGGCTCCACCTGAGCGGCATGTTCGAGGCGATGGAGCAGGGCGACCTGCGCGCGCTCTACGTGATCGGCGAGAACCCCGCGCAGTCCGAGGCCGACCAGGCGCGCGCGATCCGGTTGCTCGAGGGTCTCGACCATCTCGTGGTCCAGGACATCTTCCGGACGAAGACGGCCGAGCTCGCGGACGTCGTCCTCCCCGCATCGGCGACGTGGTGCGAGGCGGAGGGAACCGTGACGTCGAGCGAGCGGCGTGTCCAGCGCGTGCGCAAAGCGCTCGATCCGCCAGGCGAGGCGCGCGACGACATCGAGATCGTCTACGCAGTCGGCAAACGGCTTGGGGTCGACCTCGGCAGCACCGATCCGGAGGACGTCTGGGACGAGCTGCGCTCGCTGTCGCCGATGCACGCCGGCATGAGCTACGCGCGGCTCGAGGAGCTGGGCGGCATCCCCTGGCCGTGCTGGGACGAGCAGCATCCTGGCGAGCAGTTCCTGCACGGGCGGCTGTGGGCGGACGAGGTCGAGGTGCGGGCGCCGTTCAAGCCCGTCGAGCACGACCCGCCCGTGGACGAGCTGACGGAGGAGTTTCCGATCAGGCTCACGACCGGGCGACGCCTCGAGTCGTTCAACACGGGAGTGCAGACCGGCGGGTTCGCCTCGCCGCTCCACCGCGACGGCGCAGCGATCCGGATTGCGCCCGAGGACGGCGACCGCTACGGACTCGGCGACGGCGACCGGGTGCGGATCGTCTCGCGCAGGGGAGCGATCGAGGCGCCGCTCGTCTACGACACGACGCTGCGGCCGGGCCTCGCGTTCATGAACCTCCACTTCCCCGACCAGGTCGCGACCAACGTGCTGACGATCGACGCCACCGATCCGCAGTCGGGCACGGCCGAGTTCAAGGCGACGGCCATCCGCTTGGAGAGAACCTAGTGGACCTGCGCCTGCTCGCCGCGGAGCCGACGGCCGCGGAGCGCGAGGCAATCGACGGCGTCGTGGGAGCTCCCAGCGAAAACGGACATCGAGCTGCCCGTGCGCAACGTGGTCGGCGCCATCTTCTGCTCCCAGCGCTCCGGGCCGCGCAGCGTCGCGTCGGCTGGGTGAGCGAGGGCGCGCTCGGCTACGCGTCGAAGCGCCTCGACGTTCCGCCGGCCGACGCGTACGGAGTCGCGAGCTTCTACGCGCTGCTCGCGCTCGACGAGCGGCCGGCCGACGTGCTCCATGTCTGCACGGACCTCTCGTGCCGACTCGCCGGCGTCGAGGTTCCCGACGGCGCGCACGCGAGCCCGTGCCTCGGGCTGTGCGAGCGCGCGCCGGCTTCGCTGCGGACGATCGCGGGCGAGCAGCCACAGGAGGTCCAGCTGCCGGAGGCAGGCCCGCCTCTGCCGCAGCTCGGCGATCCGAGCCTCCGCTTGCTGCGCCGCATCGGCGTCGCATCACCGGAGTCGCTCGACTCGTACCGTGCGCACGGCGGCTACGGCGCGCTGCGGCGCGCGCTCGAGCTGGGGCCGACGGGAGTGCTGCGCGAGGTGGCCGAGTCCCGCCTGCTCGGGCGCGGCGGCGCGGCCTTCCCGACGGGCGTGAAGTGGGAGGCGGTCGCGAAGCAGCCCGCGCGCCCGCACTACCTCGTCTGCAACGCCGACGAGTCGGAGCCCGGCACGTTCAAGGACCGAGTGTTGATGGAGGGAGATCCATTCGCGCTCGTCGAGGCGATGACGATCGCTGCCTACGCGACGAGCTGCGACCGCGGATTCGTCTACGTGCGCGCCGAATATCCGCTCGCCCACACACGTCTCGAGAGCGCGATGGAGCAGGCACGGTCGCGCGGCTTCCTCGGCGACGACGTGATGGGCACCGGCTTCTCGTTCGACATCGAGCTGAGGATCGGAGCCGGCGCCTACGTGTGCGGCGAGGAGACGGCGCTGTTCCAGTCGATCGAGGGCTATCGCGGCGAGCCGCGCAACAAGCCGCCGTTCCCCGTCGAGGTCGGCTTGTTCGGGAAGCCGACCGTCGTGAACAACGTGGAGACGCTGTTCAACGTCCTCGAGATCGTCAACCAGGGCGGCACGACGTTCGCCGACACGGGCACCGAGAGCTCGACCGGTACGAGACTCTTCTGCGTCTCGGGCCACGTGGGTCGACCGGGTCTCTACGAGGTCCCGTTCGGCACGCCGTTGCGGGAGCTGCTCGAGCTCGCGGACTCGAGCCCCCCGAAGGCGGTGCTCCTCGGCGGCGCAGCTGGTGCGTTCGTCGGCCCCGATCAGCTCGATCTCCCGCTGACCTTCGAGGACACGCGCGCAGCCGGCGTCACGCTCGGCTCGGGAGTGGTGATCGTCTACGACGACTCTGCCGACCTCGTCGACTCCGTCCTGCGCATCGCCGAGTTCTTCAGAGACGAGTCGTGCGGCCAGTGCGTCCCATGCCGGGTCGGCACCGTGCGGCAGGAGGAGGCGCTCAGACGCCTCGCCGCCGGACGCAGGAACGGCGACGAGTTCGAGGTACTCGCCGACCTCGCCCAGGTGATGCGCGACGCGTCGATCTGCGGGCTCGGCCAGACGGCTGCGAACGCGATCGCGTCGGCGACCGCCAATCTGGGAGTGTTCGCTTCGTGACCGTGACGATGGTGGCAGCGCCGCGCAGGCTCGTCGAGGTGACGATCGACGGCGAGACCGTGCGCGTCACCGAGGGCTCGACGCTGTTGGACGCGTGTCGCCAGCTCGGTATTGCGACACCGACGCTCTGCTACTCGGACACGCTCACCCCTGTGAACGTCTGCCGCGTCTGCGTCGTCGAGGTCGAGGGTTCGCGCACGCTCGTCCCGGCCTGCTCGCGCAAGGTCGAGCCGGGAATGGTCGTGCACACCGACTCGGAACGCGTGCGAACCTCCCGTCGGCTCGTGCTCGAGCTGCTCGGCTCCTCGGTCGACCTGTCGACGGCACCCGACGCGCAGCGGTTTCTCGCCGACTACGAGGCGCGGCCCGAGCGATTCGGGTCTGCAGCCGGTGCGACCGATCGCGATGCGGCCGAGGCGGGACGGCACGAGATCCCGGACGGCGAGAGCGCGGCGACCGTGTCACAGCAGATCAAGATCGACAACGAGCTCTATGTCCGCGACTACTCGAAGTGCATCCTCTGCTACAAGTGCGTCGAGGCCTGCGGCGAAGACCACCAGAACACGTTCGCGATCGCGGTCGCCGGACGCGGTTTCGACGCGCGCATCTCGACAGAGTTCGCGACGCCGCTGCCGGAGTCCGCGTGCGTCTACTGCGGCAACTGCATCGCCGTGTGCCCCACCGGAGCGCTCATGTTCACGAGCGAGCACGAGCTGCGAGAGGCCGGCGAGTGGGACGAGTCGCGCCAGAGCCAGGTGGACACCGTCTGCCCGTACTGCGGCGTCGGCTGCAACCTCACGCTGCACGTGCAGGACGGCGACATCGTCAAGGTGACGTCGCCCGACGACCACGACGTCACGCGTGGCAACCTCTGCGTCAAGGGGCGCTTTGGCTTCCAGTTCGTGCAGAACCGAGACGAGCCGTAGGCCGCGTCAGAACCAGGGGCTCGGCTTGGTCTGCTGCTGGACCGGCGGCTTGGTCGGCTGACCATCGAAGCCGAAGTGCCGGAAGCCTCGGAACGAGTGCGTCCCCTTGAACGACGGTCTCTTCCCGTTGACGAGAGCCGTGATGCGTTGCTTGAGGTTCGCCAGAGCCGCCTGCTCCTGCGACTTCGTGATGCGGCCCGCCGACACGGCGGCGTCGAGCGTCTTCTGCGCGGAGGCGACCATCGCCGACACCAGGCCGTCGACCGACTTGCCCTGATCCTTCGCGACCTGGGCGAGCGACTTGCCACCGACGAGGTCGGATGCAAGCGCGGCCGGCGTCAGGCCGAGGTACGACGCGGCCGCGGACAGCTGCCCGAAGCGCCCGGGACCAGGACCGCCGAAGTGACCGCGGAGACCGCCGAGGCCTCCGG
>DASPSY010000062.1:0-65521 GCA_035623685.1 Gaiellaceae bacterium | reverse complement strand
ACGCCGTATCTGCGCGACGTCGTCGTGCGCCGGACGCCGGCGGCCGCACCGGTCGTCTGGTCGTCAGCACCGGACCGCTACCTCGTCGAAGGCTGGGCGGGAAACCGTCTCGTCGTGCGCCGCGAGCTCCCGGACGGAGGTGCGGACCTCGTCGTCTTCGATGGCCCGCGCTCGATGCGCCCGCTCGCGTCAGGCGCCGAGTTGCTCGCGATCGACCCGAACGGCTCGGACGTGCTTGTCGCCGAGAATCTCGGGACGACGCCGGCTCCTGCCGTCCGTCTGATCGCCGTCGCCGACGGCCACGAGGAGGGTCGCCTCCCGCTCGCGGGCATCATCGATCCGACGACGAAGGCAGCGATCACGTCGGTCGCCGGGCCGGGCGACTGGCGGCGCGATCGCGCGGTGATCAGCAGCTCCTCGGGACTGGTCGTCCTCCACGTCACGGGCGGTGCTCTGTCGATCGAGCAGGTCATGCACGTCGACAGCGCGTCGAAGCCGGGCGGCGTGTTCTACGAGCCGAGGTTCACTGACGATTCTGAGCACACGATCGTCGCGTGGGCCGATCTCCCGGCCAGCGGTGGTCGTCAGTCGGCGCAGTTCGTCTGCGATCGATTTGCGCTCTCGTGCACGGAGAGCGCGCCGGTCGCCTCGCAGGCGGCGCCGCGTCCTGTCTACGACGAGAGCGGAGGAGACCAATGACCGCGCGCATCGCAATCCTCGCTCTCGTGACCGCGTTCGTGTGCGTCTCGCCGGCGCAGGCGGCGACGAACGTCTTCTTCGCGTTCCACCGCTCGACGAACACGAACTCGTACCTGACGATCAATCGCGAGGACACGTTCAGCGGGAAGATCCTGTCCCAACAGGGCTTTCGCGCCGGCTCGGGCTCGTCGACGAACGAGTGCCAGACGGGAGTCGGGTGGCTTCCGACCGGGTGGTACGACATCGTCGGCCACTTCGACAACTACAACGGCTCGCTGATCAAGGGCCGCGTATGGCAGCTGTCGGACAAGCGCTGCAACGGCGGTACGGGCACGTTGCGGACGCAGCTCTTCATCCACTCGGAGGAGACGTCCGACCAGGGCCAGTACTGCCCGACGTCCGGCGACGATCCCTTCTGCTGGGAGGGGACGTCGGACTACTACTCGGACGGGTGCATCAAACTCGCGCACGCCCAGCCGTATCCGAGCGACATCGCCAAGGCTGACAACGACTGGGATGCCTGGGACGGCCGCCACGGCTACTTCACGTCGGTGACGTCCGTCTTCGTCAGCTGACGGCAGCGGCGGGGTGGGGGACCCCGCCGCGCTACACTCCGTCGATCGTGTGGGAGCTGATCTTCCTGATGGTGATCATGAAGATCCCCATCGTCTATCTGTGCTGGGTGATCTACTGGGCGGTGAAGTCGAAACCTGCTCCCGACGACGGCGACGCGCCCGCAGTCCGCGAGCCGGCCCTGAGTCCCATACCATGGAGTGATCCACGCCGTGGTCGTCCGAGGCCCACACGGCCGCACTCGGGCCCGACTCGGCGCTATGCCCGAACCCGCCGAGCCGCGCGCGTCCGTGGGGCACGCTAGGTCGTCGCGTGGCGCAGCTCCCGGGCGAGGTCGAGAACGAGCAGGACGCGAGCCGGACGCACGGCGTCGAAACCATCGGCGGCTTTCTCGCTGCCGCTGCGATGTTTGTGGCGGCTGCTGGAGTCGCGTATCGGCCGCTGCGGCTGATCCCGATCGCGATCATCATGTCGCTCGTGGCCGTCGGGATCGGCGGGCGTGCCGCACGTCTTGCCGGGATCGCCGTCGCGTTCACGGGCGCGTGCTTCGTGCTCGGCATGGTCGCTGCGGTGGTGACGAGCCACCCGCTCTGGTGACGCAGCGCGGACGGGCGCCCTTGCTACAACAGACGTGATGGAGGTCGACGGCCTCAACGCCGGTTACGCGCGCGACCTGCTCGAGGAGTACCTCGAGAACCCCGGGTCAGTCTCGCCCGAGTGGCGGAATCTGTTCGAGAGCGGGGACAGCGAGATCGTTGCGACGCAGCCTGGGCTAGCCCGACTCCTCGAAGCCTTCAAGGCTCGCGGCAACGGCGAGGGGGCCATGGGGCGAGCCGAGTCGGCCGACGGTGCCGCGGTCGCCGAGCGCGCGCTGGAGCCGGCTCCGGTCGCCGACGAGCTGCTCGGCGGCGTGGCCGCCGCGATGGCGCTCGTCAAGGCGCACCGGATGCACGGACACCTCGCTGCTCATCTCGATCCGCTCGGCGCAGAGCCGCCGGGGGATCCAGCGCTCGAGCCCGAGCGGCTCGTTCCGAAGCTGACGCCCGAGCTCCAGGCACGGATCCCGGCGTCGGTCCTTCGAACCTACGTCTCCGGCGAGACCCTTGCGGAAGCTCTCCCCAGGCTGCACGACACGTACTGCGGGACCATGGCGTACGAGAACGAGCACATCTCCGACCACGAGAAGCGGGTGTGGCTGCGCCAGGCGATCGAGTCCGGACGCTATCGCCAGCCGCTCTCCGACGAGGAGAAGAAGGCGCTCCTGATCGACCTCTCGCGGGTCGAGGCATTCGAGCAGTACCTGCGCCGCGCCTATCTGGGCCAGAAGCAGTTCTCGATCGAGGGGCTCGAAGTGATGGTGCCCATGCTCGGCGCGACGATCGATCTCGCCGCCCAGGCGGGAGCGCACGAGGTCGTGATCGGGATGGCGCATCGCGGGCGGCTCAACGTGCTCGCTCATACGCTCGGGCTAGGGTACGACGCGATCATCCGCGAGTTCGAGGGAGAGCGGACGATCGACGCCGTCGTCGCCACCGAGGAGGGCGGCACGGGCGATGTCAAGTACCACCTCGGCGCGCAGGGCTCGCGGACGACGGTGTCAGGGCAGATCACCGTGACGCTCGCCGCCAACCCGAGTCACCTCGAAGCGGTCGACGCGGTCGTCGAGGGTCGGACGCGTGCCGAGCAGACCGACCGTGGGACCCGGATGGGGCTGCACGATCCCGCCGTCGCGCTGCCGGTGCTGATCCACGGAGACGCGTCCTTCCCGGCGCAGGGCGGTGTCGCAGAGACGCTCAATCTCTCCGGCCTCGACGGATACTCGACCGGCGGGACGCTCCACCTGATCGCCAACAACCAGGTGGGCTTCACGACGGACCCGATGCAGAGCCGCTCGACCCGCTACTCGAGCGATCTCGCCAAGGGTTTCGACATCCCGATCATCCACGTGAACGCCGACGACCCGGAAGCCGCGATCTCGGCGATCAGGCTCGCGATGGCGTTCAGGAAGCGGTTCGAGAGCGACGTCGTCGTCGACCTGGTCGGCTACCGGCGCCACGGCCACAACGAGCAGGACGAGGCCGCGTACACGCAGCCGCTGATGGTCGCGCAGATCGCCGCGCATCCCACCGTGCGTGCCCTCTTCGCGGATCGCCTTGTCGACGGAGGCATCGTCACGCGCGAGGATGCCGACGGATTCGTCCAGGACGTGCTCGCCGAGCTCCGCGGCACGCACGACGGCGTCAGGTCCGCGCTCCTCGCGCACGAGGGAGGCGAGGGCCGCATCCCCGCGTCGACTGTCGGGGAGATCGTGACGGCGGTCGACGAGGAGCGCCTACGAGAGCTGAACGCCGAGCTCGTCGGCGTTCCCGACCGCTTCACGGTGCACCCGAAGCTCGTCGGACAGCTCGAGCGGCGCCTCGAGACGCTCGAGCACGGCGGCATCGACTGGGGCCAGGCCGAGGCGCTCGCGTTCGGCTCCCTCCTGGTCGAGGGCATCCCCATCAGGCTGACCGGCCAGGACACCGAGCGCGGCACCTTCTCCCATCGCCACGCCGTCCTCCACGACGTGCAGACGGGCGAGATCTACGTGCCGCTGCAGCACCTCGACGAGGGAGTCGCCTCATTCGAGATCTTCAACTCTCCGCTCTCGGAGCTCGCCTGCGTCGGCTTCGAATACGGCTACTCCGTCGCGGCGTCGGAGGCGCTGGTGCTGTGGGAGGCGCAGTTCGGCGACTTCGTCAACGGGGCGCAGATCGTCATCGACCAGTTCATCGTCGCCGGCATGGCGAAGTGGCGCGAGACCTCGCGGCTGACGCTCCTCCTCCCACACGGCTACGAGGGCAACGGCCCCGAGCATTCGAGCGCGCGGCTCGAGCGCTTCCTCCAGCTTGCCGCCCAGGAGAACATCCGGGTCGCGAATCCGTCGACGTCCGGTCAGTACTTCCATCTCGTGCGCCGTCAGGCGCTCGATCCGGTCGGCCTCCCGCTGATCGTGATGACGCCGAAGGGACTGCTGCGCCTGAAGCAGGCGTCATCGACGCTCGCCGACCTCTCCGACGGCTCGTTCGCGCCCGTGCTCGACGATCCGGGAGCGGTGCGCGAGGAAGTCACGCGGCTCGTCCTCTGCTCCGGCAAGGTCTACTACGACATCACGGGCCACGAGCTGCGCGCGAGCGCGACGACGGTGGCCGTGGCGCGGATGGAGCTTCTGTACCCGTTCCCCGTCGAGGCCTACGCGAGGCTCGTCGCCTCGTATCCCTCGCTCCGCGAGGTCGTCTGGGCACAGGAGGAGCCGCAGAACATGGGCGCCTGGCGCCCGCTCCGCCATCGTCTCGAGGAGCCGCTGCGGCAGCTCGGGATCCCGCTCGCCTACGTGGGCCGCCCCTGGCGAGCCGCGGCGGCCGAGGGCTACCCGACCGCGCACCTGCTCGAGCAGGATCGGATCGTGAGGGTCGCGCTCGGCGGCTAGCGGTTCCGGTCGGCGTACTTCGACCGCATCTCCATCACGCGGGCGGCGACCTTGGGGCCGTGCGTCCGCGCAAGGGCGATCACCTGCTTCCGCTGTGCGGGTGGCAGCCGGCGCCAGAGATCCCACGCGGTGAGAGCTACCCCGACGGCGCTCGCGCCGCGGGGCATCAGACGGCGTGACGGTGGCACGCTCCTATCCTCGCATACGGCCTAGTGGCCGCCGCCGTGGCTGTGACCACTCGACGAGCTCGACCCGTGCCCGGCCGGCGGGGCCGGGTCCGGTGTCGGACCCGAAGGTGGCGTCGGCGGCGTCGGCGGCACGATCACCGGCGGCTTGGGCGGCACGATCTGCGGCGGCGTCGGCGGCGTCGGCGGCACGGGGATCACCGGGCGCGGCGGCTTCGGCGGTTTCGGCCCTGGGCAGCCGCCGTGGCCCTGGTTCCCGTCGCCGCCGCCGCCCGATCCTGTCGGAGGGGGAGTGGGGGTCGGAGGTGGCGGCGTCGACGTCTCGAGCTGGCGGTTCGACGGCGGCGCGGCGACGGGCTGTGAGGCGGGCGGTGGAGACGGTGCCGGAGCCGGATTCGGGAGGTTCGTCGAGGGGGGAGAAGTTGACCCGATCGAGGGAGGCGGCTTCGGGAGCTTGATCGAGGGAGGCGTGAGCGGCGTGTCGGCGACGGCGCTCGAGCCAGAGCCCTCGGAGCGGATCTCGCTGCTCGCCAGCGACCGCGAGAAGGAGGCGGTCACCGGATGGGGGGAGCCGGCGCCGTGGTGCACGGTGGAGCCGGGATGGAGGGCGCCGATCAGCCTCGGAGGCAGAGTCAGCGTCTGGAGCCGTGAGGACGGAGGGGCGGTGACGGGATGGGGTGCCTGATCTCCCTGTCCCAGGAGGACGGGATACGCGAGTGCGAAGGCAATTGCACCGGCCATCAGCGCGACCACGAGGACGCGCGCACATACCCTCATGTTTCTCCCCATTCGAGCCGACAAGATCTACGTAGACCCGCTATCGGCAGAGGGGGCCGATCACTTGAAGGAAGCCGCCGGCAGTTTTCGCTTCAAGCTCGTTGCCTACTTCATGCTGCTCTCGCTCCTGCCGCTGGCTGCGGCGTTCTGGGGGTTCTCGACCGTGGCCTCCCGGGCCGAGACACGTACCGTCGATGCCCGGCTTCAGGCCGGTCTGCGGGCGACGCTGGCCGCCTACCAGGAGGAGCTCCGAAACGCATCCGCGGAGGCCGCCGCCCTGGCCCGGAATCCCACGTTCGAGCTCGCGCTGGTGACGCGCGACCGCAAGACGCTCACCCGCCTCCTGCGTCGGCATCCCAACCTCACCGTCGTCTCGGGTCACGGGTTCCGGGTCGGCCCTCGCATCCCGGTGGCCGCCACCCGCGACGTCGCGGTCGTCGGCCCCGCCGGCTCCTCGGGCGAGGTGATCGCCTCGGTCCCGCTCGACGCGTCGCTCGTCCAGAGCCTCGAGTCGCGATCCGGCCTCCAGCACGGCGACCACGTCGTGCTGATCGAGAACAACCGCGTCGTCGCCGGGCCGGCCGGTCTCGCCGGCACGTTGCGGCTGCCTCCTGGCCGGACGAGCACCGTCCATGTCGGTGGCCACGCCTACCGCGCGGTCGTGGCCGGCATCCTCCAGGAGCAGCCTGCGGCCACGCTCGGGATCGTGAGCCCACAGTCGGCGATCGACGCCGCCAACGCGGCGTCGCAGCGGCGGCTGCTGCTCGGGCTGCTGGCCTCGCTCGCCCTCGTAGGCCTGCTCGCCTACTACGAGGGGCGCGCGATCGTCCGCACGATCAGGCGCCTCGTCGAGGCTGCACGAGCGATCGCTCGCGGTGACCTCGACCAGCGCGTGCCCGTGCAGGGGCGCGACGAGTTCGCGCTACTCGGCCGGACCTTCAACGAGATGGCCTCGCAGCTACAGAACCGGCTCGACGAGCTTGCGGCAGAGCGTGCGCGTCTGCGCGAAGCGGTCTCGAGCTTCGGCGCCGTGCTCGCGGCGACACACGACCCCGACCTGCTCCGGCGGGCGATCGTCGAGACCGCGGTCGAGGCGACACGCGCGACTGGCGGCGTGCTCGCCGGCGGGGCCGGTGAGCTCGTTCGGGTCGGGTTCCCGGACAAGGGTCGCGACCGGATCGAGGTGCCGCTCGAGTCCGGCACCCTCAGCTTCGGCACGCTGATGTTGTTCGGGGAGTCGTTCGACGAGGACGAGCGCATCACGGCCTCGACGCTCGCCGCGCAGGCGGTCGTCGCGCTCGACAACGCCCGACTGCACCGGATCGTCGAGCGTCAGGCCCGCGTCGACGGGCTCACGGGCCTCGCGAATCGTCGTGCCGGCGAGGATCACCTCGAGGACGAGCTGACGAGAGTCGACCGGTTCGGTGGCTCGCTCGCGCTCGTGGTCGCGGATCTCGACGACTTCAAGGACGTCAACGACCGGTTCGGCCATCCGACCGGGGACGTCGTGCTCCGGGAGTTCGCCCAGACGCTCGAGGAAGGCATCCGCGACATCGACCTCGCCTGCCGCTGGGGCGGCGAGGAGTTCGTGCTCATCCTCCCCGGGACCGACCTCAGCGGCGCGATGCGAGTCGCCGACCGCGTTCGGGAGGCGCTCGAGAATAGACTCGTCCTGGCGGCGGACGGCGAGCCGATCCCGGTCACCGCGAGCTTCGGCGTCGCTGCGGCCGGCGAAGCGATGCGGCCGGACCGGCTGATCGCGGCCGCGGACAGTGCACTCTACGAGGCGAAGCGAACCGGCAAGAACCGGGTCGCGGCGGCCCCCGAGCCTGCCGCGCGTTCGTAGCCTTTTCTCCACTCCCTGTGGAAAAATCCGCCCCCTGGGCTAGAATCCCGCGCGGCACGACGCCATCCCCGGTCCCGTCGAGTAGGAGGCCTAATGCCGGTCGAAACATCGTCGCTGTTCGCCGAGGTGATCCAGGACCACCTCGAGCTGAAGGAGAAGAACGCAGAACTCGAGACCTCGATGCCCCTCGGCAACTACAAGAGCGAGGATCCGTTCGACAACCATCCGCTCTTCAAGACCGAAGAGCAGGCACGCCTCGAGGAGACGCTGGACGGCACCGAGCCCGTTGCCGTCACCGAGCCGACGGTGCTCGCCTGGCCCGGCGACGACACCGTCGCGCACGTGGCCGGCGCGGACGACGAGGGCCTCTGGACGAAGTCCCGCGACTTCGACTGGGGAGACTGAGCTTCACCGCGGCGGGTTGACTCTCTCCGCTCGGGGGGTAGGCTCGGGCGCGACGACCACGCGGGAGGAACTGACATGAGACGACTGCTCTTCGGGTTCGCACTCGGGACGGCCGCCGGGGTCGGCCTGAAAAAGCTCACGGCCGGCGAGAAGGAGCCTGCGGCGAGCTGGCCGGAGGCGGCGGAGCCCGCGCCCGGCCGCACGACGATGGCGGAGGATCTCCGCGATCGCGCTCGCGACTCGGCTCCCCTCGACTACGAGGGCGAGGCCGTGGCCGAGGCAGACGCGGGCGAGCCCGCCCACGAGACGCACTAGCTCGTCGAGGAGAGAACCAGGCAGGCGACCGCGGCCCTGCGAACGGCCGCGGTCGCGTATTCACTCCACCGGGGGATTCGGGACGACCCCGTTCGGAGTGATGCTCTGAGGCGCCGCCCGATCGTGGCGTCTGCGGAATGACCGATCACGCGCTCCCTCTTCGGCTCCTGACGGAGGTGCCCGACCGACCCCCGGGCGACGATCACGCCCTCGTCGAGTCCTACCGCCGTCTCGCCGACGTCTTCCACGACGTCCTCGCCGTCCAGAGCCTCGACGCGCTGTTCGACCGAATCGCGGACGCGCTCGCGGAGCTCGTCCCGCACGACTCGCTGACGATCTACGAAGCCGACGAGCCGAGACGCGTCCTCGTCCCGGTCTGGGCGCGCGACAAGTGGGCGGACAAGATCCTCGCGGATCGCTGTGCGTTCGGGGAGGGAATCACGGGCTGGGGCGTCGACCACCGCAAGCCCGTGCGCGTCAACCAGGTCCACCTCGACCCGCGTGCGCAGACCGTCCCGGGCACGCCGGAGGACGAGCCCGAGGCGCTGATCTCGATCCCGCTGATCGCGCGCGGCTCGATCAAGGGCGCGCTGAACGTGTACCGCCTCGGCGAGGAGGCGTTGTTCGACGACGACGAGTTCGAGCTCGCACAACGATTCGGCGATGCCGCCGCGCTCGCGCTCGACAACGCGCAGGTTCGCGCGCGGCTCGAGCACCAGGCCTCGACCGATCCGCTCACCGGTCTGTACAACCATCGCGCGTTTCACGAGCGGCTTCGCGACGCACTGACGGGCGCCAGCCGCTCGCGCGAGACCGTCTCGGTCCTGATGCTCGACATCGACGACTTCAAGCGCGTCAACGATGTCTACGGCCACGGCTCGGGCGACGAGATCCTCCGCAGCCTCGCGGACGCGCTCAAGGGATCGGTTCGCGTCGACGACGTGGTGTGCCGCCTGGGCGGCGAGGAGTTCGCGATCGTGATGGGCTCCCCCGAGGCGGTCGACGCGGAGCATCTCGGCCGTCGGCTCGTCGAGCACATCTCCAAGGCGGAGTTCGAGCCTGCGGGGCGGATCACGATCTCTGCCGGCCTCGCGCGCGGCCCCGACCACGCCATGAACCCGCGTGAGCTGATCTCCTGCGCCGAGGCGGCGATGATGGCGGCGAAGGCGCGCGGCAAGAACCAGCTCGTCGTCTACGAGGACAGCTCGCTCGAACGACCGGATGGTGAGGCCGGGCCGTCGACGCGCGACGTGCGCTCGATCGCGCACATGAAGATGTTGCAGAGCCTCTCCGGCAAGCTGAACCGGCTCAACGACACGCGTGAGATCGGCAGCGTGATCGCGAACGAGCTGCGCTCGCTGATCGACTACCACAACTGTCGAATCTTCGTGGTCGAGGGAGAGGACGTTCTCCCGGTCGCGCTCGTCGGTGCGTTCACCGGCATCGAGACGACGATGGACGTCCTCGCCACGAAGGTCGGCTACGGCTTTACCGGCCACGTCGCTGCGACCGGGGAGTCGCTGCTCCTCGGCGATGCGAAGAACTACGAACACTCGAAGCAGTTGCCCGGCACGGATCCGATCGACGAATCAGTGATCGCCGTCCCGCTGACGTTCGGCACGAGAGTGATCGGTGTGATCGTGCTCTCGAAGCTCGGCCTCGACCAGTTCGACGAGGACGACGTTCGCCTCCTGGAGGTCCTGGGCGCGAACGCCGCAGTCGCGCTCGAGAACGCGTCTCTCTACCAGGACGCCCGCCGGGAGGCCGATCGAGCCACCGCGCTGCTCGAATTCAGCCGTGAGCTGGCGACGACGGAGGGAATGGACGAGGTCGTCGACCGCCTCGTCGAGCTCTGCGCACGCACCGTCGGCGCAGCGCAGGTGTCCGTCTGGCTCCAGCCGGCCGCCGGCGAGGACCTCGCGATGCGCGCCGTCTGGGGGTGCCCGGACTCCGAGCGGGCGGAGTTGCTGAGCCGGACGTTCGAGCTCGGGGCCGCGCAGGAGGCGCTCGCGGGCCGCGAACCGTTCGTCGTTCGCGACGACGAACTTCCGGAGCTGACCACCGTGATCGACGCAGGCGGTCCGGTCGCGGTCGCGCCGCTCGCGCTCGACGTCGGCCGTCTCGGCGCGATCGTCGTCTCGGCGCCAGGGAGCGGCGAGTTCGACGAGCGTCACCTCGTGCTGCTCGCCGGTGTCGCGCACCAGGCGAAGCTCGCCCTCACGAGCGCAGCGAGCTTCCACTCGCTCGAGACCACCTTCCTCGAGACCGTCGAGGCTCTGGCCAACGCGCTCGAGGCGAACGACGAGTACACGTCATCCCACGCCCGCTGGATCACGGATCTCTCGCTCAAGGTCGGCGCCGGTCTCGGGCTCGACACTCGTCAGCTGAAGCGCCTCGAGCTCGGCGCCCTCTTCCACGACATCGGGAAGATCGGAATCCCGGAGCACATCCTGTCGAAGCCCGGTCCGCTCACGGACGACGAGCGCGGCTTGATGGAGACCCATCCCGAGCTCGGCGAGCGCATCATCGCGCCGATCGATCGGCTCGAAGAGGTGCGGCCGATCGTGCGCCATTGCCACGAGCGCTTCGACGGCGACGGCTATCCGGACGGGTGCGCTGGCGAGGACATCCCGATCGAGTCGCGCATCATCTTCGTCTGCGACGCGTACCACGCCATGACGAGCGACCGTCCGTACCGGCGGCGTCTTCCGCGCGAGGAGGCGCTACGGCGGCTGCGAGAGGCGGCCGGGACGCAGTTCGATCCTCGCGTCGTCGACGTCTGTGAGCAGGTGCTCGCAGACCATCGCAACCGGCTCTAGCCCGTATCGTTCGGCCTCGTGCCGGCGCCCCTGACGAGCGGGAACACTGCGAAGCTGTACTGCCTACGGCTGATCGACGACGCCGCAGCGCAGGTCGACGGCGACTTCCGGATCGTCGACCTCGGGTGCGGCGACGGACGGAACTTCGTCGAGCTGCTCCGGCGTCGCGACAACGTCCGCTACGTCGGAGTCGAGCCGTTGCCTGGTGCCGCGGAGGCAGCACGCGGGCTCTTGCCGAGCGCGGAGATCGTCGTCGCGCCTGCCGCGCACGTCCGTCTCGATCCGGCTGACGCGGTCGTGTCTTTCAGCGTCCTCGAGCACGTCGTCGACCGGCCGCGCTACCTCGCCGCCGTTGCCGCGCACCTCGTGGCCGGTGGCCGTGCATATCTCAACTACGACACGGGACACTTCGTCGCGGACGCGAGCGCGGGTGAACGCGTTCGCGCTCTCGCCGGCCGGATGTTGGCCGCGGTGGGAAACGACTCCCACTACCGGGCCGCCGTCACAAGCGCGGAGGTCGAGCAGCTCGTGGCGGACGCCGGTCTGCGGATCACAGACGACAAGGCCTTCAACACGGACGTGAAGCGACTCTATCCGCGGCTGCCCGAGGATCGGCGGGATGCGTTCATGGAGCGTTGGCTCGAGTTCGAGCTCGAGCTGTCGCGTCTCGGCACGACGTGGAGCGACGAGCTCGCGTCGGTCTTCAGGACCCGCAACCTCGTACTCCAGTGCGCCTCGTGATCAGCGCCAGCGCGAGTGGGAGCGACCGGCGAGCGCGTCGAGCCCGTCGCTGAAGCTCACGAACTCCTGCGGTACGTAGGCCGCCGCTCGCTCTCGCACGCGCTCGAGGTCGTCGAGCGCGCGTTCGCGGCGGCGTACCGTCTCCTCGCGCGCTGAGAGCGCGGCCTGCAGGTGCGCGATCTCCGCCTCGCGCGCCAGGAACTCCGACTCGCGTCGCTCGAGGTCGGAATCGTGCGTCGGCTTCGAGGTGGGAGCCTGTTCGCGCCGGTCGAGTTCGTGCTGCCGTCGGTCGAGCAGTCGTGCCTGCTCCTCGAGCCGCGCGCGCTCTGCAGAGCCTCGCTCCTGCTCGGCGGCGAGCTGCGCGCGCGCTCTCTCGACCGCGGCGGCTCGACTTGCGACCTCGTTCCGCGACCGCTCCGTCTCCGCACGCAGTGAGTCGAGCGCCGAGCGTTCCTGGCCGAGTCGGGCCCGCGTGCGTGCCAGCTCGGCTTCGCTCTCGGAGAGGTCGTCGAGGCGAGCCGCGCCGCGCTCGCGCTCGTCCAGCTCGGCGGTCCGACGGTCGAGCTGCTCGCGCGCCGCAGCCAGCTCCAGCGCTGCGGCTGCGGCCGCCGCCGCGTGCTCGGTCCGATCCTGCTCGAGCGCCACCCGCGCGGCGTCGACCTCGTCCGCGGCCCGATTCGCGTTTCCACGAGCGAGCTCGAGCTCTGACTCGCGCACGGCGAGCTCGTCCGCGTGGGCGGCCAGTCGCGCTCGCTCCTGCTCGTGTTCGCCCGCCCGCATCTCGGTCTCGGACTGCAGCGTGCGCAGCTCGCTCTCTCGCCGGTCGAGCTCCTGCACGCGCTGATCGAGCTCGGCCGTGTGGCTCCGGAGCTCGGCCTCGCGTCTCGTCAGCAGCTCGTCCGCGTATGCACGGTCGACCTCCACCGACGAGGGCCGGTCACGCCGCAGTCGCAGCCGGCCCCTGTGCTCGGCCTGCAGTCGCGCCTCGCGTCGCTCGATCTCGCGCTCGCGGACAGCGACGTCCGCGGCGCGCTCCCGCAGCGCCTGCTTCAGGTCTTCGAGCTCTGCGAACTCCTCGGCGTGCATCTGGGCACGGTGCGTCGCGAGCTGGCGGGCGAGACGATGGAGGTCGTCGCGCTCGACATGGTCGGAGCCTTCCCAGACCGACTCCCAGGAGTCTTCGTGCGGCTCGCTCATGCATGGAGCGTAGCGCGGACCGGGCGCAGACAAAGAGCGTCGCAGGCGCCCGCGAGTCTCAGCCGATGCGACTCGAGATCTCGGCGGCCGTGCGCTTGAGCGGTGGGCTGAGTCGCATGACCAGATCCTCGAGCGACATCATCGAGCTGTGCACCGCTAGGTTGATCGCCGCGACGACGTCTCCACTTCGGGACTGCACCGGTGCCGCGATCGAGCGGAGGCCGTACGCGAGCTCCTCGTTGTTGATCGCGAGTCCCGAGCTGTGGACGCGTCTGAGCTCTGCGAGCACGGCATTCTTCGCGGTGAGCGTGTTCGGCCCACGCTGTGAGAGCTGCGCGCCGTCGAGCAACGCCGCCTGCTCGTCGGGAGGCAGGTGCGCGAGCAACACCTTCCCCATCGACGTGCAGTACGCGGGGAGCCGCGAGCCGATGTGCAGGTTGAGATCGATCTCGCGCTGACCTGCGTTCGAGCTGCGGCACCGCTCGATGTAGACGATGTCGGGTCCGTCGAGGATTGCCATGTTGACCGTGAAGCCCGTCTCGTCGCTCAGCTGCTGCAGGTGCGGCGCGCAGAGCTCGCGGAGCTCCATCGAGCTGATCGCGGAGAAGCCGAGATCGAGGACGCGCGGCCCGAGGCGGTACTTCCGTGTCGTCACGTCCTGCTGGAGGTACCCGAGCGTCGTCAGCGTCGCGATGTAGCGATGCGCCGTACTGAGGCTGAGGTCGACCTCGCGCGCCAGTTCGGTGACGCCGAGCAGCGGGCGTCCCGACCTGAACACCGACAGGATCGCGAGGCCCCGCTCGAGCGACTGCGAGTGGCTGGAGCGCGCGGACCGGGGGGCGGGAGGCGGCTGGCTCGTCATAGTTCCGATTATCGGAACACAATCTTGACAAGTAGAAAAGCCGGTGCGTACGGTCGATGCTGAGCGGGCCGAGAACGAGTCAAGAGGAGAGCTTCCATGGCGACAGAGACGGCAGCAGGGTCGGCGACGCGCGAGTGCCGCCAGTTCATCGGGGGCGAATGGGTCGACGCGAGCAGCGGCGGGACGTTCGACGACCTCGATCCTTTTACCGGCGACGTGGTCGCCAAGATCGCGGCCGGGACGGGAGACGACGCGCGCCGCGCGATCGATGCGGCCGCCGAGGCATTTCCGGCGTGGGCGGCAGCGCCGCCCGCAGAGCGGCAGGCCGTCTTCCTGAAGGCCGCCGACATCCTCGAGTCGAGGGCCGACGAGGTCGCAGGCTGGCTCGAGCGCGAGACCGGCTGCACCGTCGGGTTCGCAATGTTCCAGCTCCACTTCGTGCCGGGCCTCTTCCGCCAGTCGGCTGCGCTCGCCTATGCGCCGGCGGGACAGATCATCCCGTCCGACACGGGTGCGTTCTCGATGGGCCTCCGCCGACCGGTCGGCGTCGTCGGAGCGATCGCCCCGTGGAACGCGGCGCTGATCCTCTCGGCCCGCTCGATCGCCGCGCCGATCGCACTGGGGAACACAACCGTGCTGAAGCCGTCCGAGCTGTCGCCGTACTCCGGGGGGCTCCTCTGGGCCGAGATCTTCGCCGAAGCGGGGCTCCCCACAGGCGTCCTGAACATCGTCACGCACGCACCAGGCGAGGCAGGGCCGATCGGCGACGAGCTCGTGGCGAATCCGCACGTCCGTCGGATCAACTTCACCGGCTCGACCGCGACCGGACGCATTCTCGCCGAGGCTGCGGGGCGGAACCTCAAGCGCGTCGTGCTCGAGCTCGGGGGCTACAACCCCCTGATCGTGCTCAAGGACGCCGACGTCGACTACGCGGTCGACGCTGCTGCGTTCGGTGCATTCCTGCACCAGGGCCAGATCTGCATGTCCGTCCGGCGGATCGTCGTCGAGCGCGAGATCGCGGACGACTTCATCGACAAGCTCGCGGCGAAGACGAGGTCGCTCAACGCAGGCGATCCCAAGGTCCCGGATACCGTGATCGGACCGCTGATCACGAGTGGTGCGCTCGACCTCGTGAAGACCCGCGTCGACGACGCCGTCGCGAAGGGCGCCAGGGTGCTCGCAGGCGGAGAAGCCGTCGGGCCGTGCTACCAGGCGACGCTGCTCGCCGACGTTCCTCCGGAGTCCGACTTTGCGAAGTTCGAGACGTTTGGCCCGGTCTGCGCGATCGAGGTCGTCGAGAACGAGGACGAGGCGGTCGAGCGTGCGAACGCGACCGAGTACGGCCTCGCGTCGGGGATCATCACCAACGACTCCGATCGCGGCTTTGCGCTCGCGCAGCGTGTCGAGGCCGGCATCGTGCACGTCAACGATCAGCCGGTCGGCGACGAGCCTCAGGTGCCGTTCGGCGGCGTCAAGGACAGCGGCTGGGGACGTTTCGGCGGGACGGCGGCGATCGAGGAGTTCACCGAGCTGCGCTGGATCACCGTTCAGAGCGGAGCGCATCCGTTCCCGTTCTGAGGCGGCGCGAGACGCTTGGCAGAGATCGTTACTCTCAGCGACGCGATCGGCGAGCTCGTCAACGACGGCGACGTCGTCGCGCTCGAGGGATTCACCCACCTGATCCCGCATGCGGCGGGCCACGAGTTGATCCGGCGCGGCGCGCGCGACCTGACGCTCGTGCGCATGACGCCGGACATCGTCTACGACCAGCTGATCGGAGCAGGCTGTGCGCGGAAGCTGATCTTCTCGTGGGCAGGCAACCCGGGCGTCGGCTCGCTACACCGCCTGCGCGACGCGGTCGAGCACGGCTGGCCCGCGCCGCTCGAGCTGGAGGAGCACTCACATGCAGGCATGGCCGCGGCGTACGCCGCCGGCGCGGCGCATCTCCCGTTCGGCGTCCTCCGCGGCTACGGGCGCAACGAGCTCGCGAGCCACACGACGGTGAGGACGATCGTCTGTCCGTTCACGGGCGAGGAGCTCGCCGCCGTGCCGGCGCACCACTTCGACGTCGGCATCGTGCACGCACAGCAGGCCGACCGCGCCGGCAACGTCCAGCTGTGGGGGATCACCGGCGTGCAGAAGGAGACCGTGCTCGCCTCCGATCGCACCATCGTCACGGTCGAGGAGGTCGTCGACGAGCTCGAGCACCGCCCGGGCGGGATCGTCCTGCCGTCCTGGGTGATCGACGCCGTCTCGGTCGCGCCGGGCGGCGCGCATCCCTCGTACGCGCACGGCTACTACGACCGCGACAACCACTTCTACCGGCGCTGGGACGAGATCAGCCGCGACCGCGACGTCTTCAATACGTGGCTCGACCGCCACGTGCTGGCGACGAAGGACGTCGCCGAGTACCACCGCAGCCTCTCCGCCTGCGGTGTCGCCGTATGAGCGCGACGGCGACCTATACGTCCGACGAGATCATGGCCGTCGAGGCTGCGCGACGGCTGCGAAACGGCGACGTGTGCTTCGTCGGGATCGGCCTGCCGAGCCTCGCGGCGAATCTCGCCCGTGCGACCCACGCGCCAGGCTGCGTCCTCGTCTACGAGAGCGGCACGATCGGGGCGAAGCCAATCCACCTCCCGCTGTCGATCGGCGACGGCGAGCTCGCCGAGACGGCCGACGCCGTGGTGTCCGTGCCGGAGATGTTCGCGTACTGGCTGCAGGGCGGCCTGATCGACGTCGGCTTCCTCGGCGCCGCCCAGATCGATCGTCACGGCAACCTGAACAGCACCGTGATCGGCGACTACGACGAGCCGAAGGTCCGTCTGCCCGGAGCAGGCGGCGCTCCGGAGATCGCGTCGTCCGTGCGCAAGGTCTTCGTGATGCTGCGTCAGACGCCGCGGTCCTTCGTCCAGCGGCTCGACTTCCGCACGACCGACGGTGAGCGGGTCGCCGTCGTCGTCACCGACCTCGGCGTGCTCGAGCCGGAGTGCGACACCGGCGAGCTCGCCCTCACGGGCATTCACCCCGGAGTCGACGTCGATCAGGTGCGAGACTCGACCGGCTGGCCGCTGAAGGTCGCCCCGGAGCTTCGCGTCACCCCTGCGCCGACCCAGGCCGAGCTCGCCGCGCTGCGCGCGCTATCCCCGAGAAACGGCGGCGAGTCGTGAGCGAGAATGTCGAGGTCGTGCGCGAGGACACCGTCGATCCGCCCTGGAACTGGCCGGAGTACCGCTCCACCGCACTCCGCGCGCCGAAGCGACCGCTCGTCCTGCTCCCACACACGCTGTCGGAGCTGACCGGCCCCGCGTTCGGCGAGGGTGCGGTTGGCGAGCTCGACCACGACCTCACCCGACAGCACGAGGGTCCTCCGCTCGGCGAGCGGATCATCGTGTCCGGCCGCGTGCTCGAGGAGGACGGCAAGCCCGTCCGCAACACGCTCGTCGAGGTGTGGCAGGCGAACGCTGCCGGCCGCTACATCCACGAGGTCGATCGGCATCCCGCTCCGCTCGACCCGAACTTCACCGGCGCGGGACGGTGCCTGACCGACGACGAGGGTCGCTACCGGTTCGTGACGATCAAGCCCGGCTCGTATCCGTGGCAGAACCATCCGAACGCGTGGCGGCCGGCCCACATCCACTTCTCCGTGTTCGGGCGTGCGTTCACCCAGCGACTCGTCACGCAGATGTACTTCCCCGGCGACCCGCTGTTCGAGTACGACCCGATCTTCCAGTCGGTGCGCGACCCGAAGGCGCGCGAGCGGCTGATCGCCGGCTTCGACCTCGAGACGACCGTCCCGGAGTGGGCGCTCGCATACCGCTGGGACATCGTTCTGCGCGGATCTGCGGCGACACCGTTCGAGAACTGAGATGCCGGACCGGACACCCTCGCAGACCGCGGGTCCGTTCTTCTCCTTCGGCCTCTGCGTCCTGCCGGCCGCCGATCTCTCGCCCCCGGATGCACCGGAGACGATCACGATCGAGGGTCGCGTCCTCGACGGTGCCGGCGAGGGGATCCACGACGCGCTGGTCGAGATCTGGCAGGCGGACGCCGGCGGCGAGTACCGCCGCGACTGGGGCTGGGCCCGGTGTGGCACCGACGCCGACGGCGGGTTCCGCTTCCACACCGTCAAGCCGGGCTCGGTGCCGTCCACGCAGGGGTCGATGCAGTCCCCTCACCTCGAGGTGATCGTCTTTGCGCGTGGCCTGCTGAAGCACACGCTCACGCGCATGTACTTCCCGGACGAGGAGGAGGCGAATGCCGCCGACGAGGTGCTGGCCTCGCTCGACGAGGACGACCGCTCGACGTTGATCTCGACTCGGCGCAACGGCTCCTACGTCTTCGACGTGCAGCTCCAGGGCGAGCGGCAGACGGTGTTCTTTGCCCTCTGACGGGCTGTTCGGTCCGCTCTTCGCTCCCGACGAGATCCGTGAGGCAGTGTCGGGCCGCGCGTGGCTCGCGGCGATGCTCGAGGCCGAGGCTGCGCTCGCGCGGGCCGAGGCTCGCGCCGGCGTCGTCCCGGGCGAAGCGGCGGACCGGATCGTCTCGTGCTGCGACGCCGCCCGCTTCGATCCGGACGCGCTCGGCACCGAGGGCCGCGACGTCGGCAATCCTGCCGAGCCGCTCGTCCGACGGCTCCGCGAGGAGGTCGGCGGCGAGGCGGCGGGATTCGTCCACTGGGGCGCGACGAGCCAGGACATCCTCGACACCGCGTCGATGCTCGTCGCGCGCCGCGCACTCGACCTGATCCTCTCGGAGCTGGACGCGGCGGCAGGCGCGTGCGCGAGGCTCGCGGACACGTACCGATCGACCCCGATGGCGGGGCGGACGTTGCTGCAGCAGGCCGTGCCGACGACGTTCGGATCGAAGGCGGCGGGCTGGCTGGTCGGGCTGCTCGACGGGCGCCGTCTGCTCGTACGCGTCCGCGACGAGAGGCTTGCGGCGGAGCTCGGCGGCGCTGCAGGCACGCTCGCGGCGCTCGGGGGCGCCGGACCGGAGGTGCTGCGGCTCTTCGCCGAGGAGCTCGGCCTCGCGGAGCCAGTCGTTCCTTGGCACGCGCAGCGGGCCCGAATCGCGGAGCTCGGCGGCGCGCTCGACGTTGCGAGCGGGACGCTCGCGAAGATCGGGCTCGACATTGCCCTCCTCGCCCAGACGGAGGTCGGCGAGGTCGTCGTCCGCCCGGGTGGCGGCTCCTCGACGATGCCGCACAAGCGGAACCCCGTCGACTCGACGATCGCGGTCGCGTGCGCCCGGCGCGTCAACGCGCTCGCCGGTGTGCTCTCCGGTGGGCTCGCCTCCGAGCACGAGCGCGCGGCGGGTTCGTGGCACGCAGAGTGGGAGCCGCTCTCCGACGCGCTCGCCCTCACTGGCGGGGCTGCAGACCGGATTCGGGCGGCGCTCGACGGGCTCGAGGTCGACCCGGAGCGAATGCGGCGGAACCTCGACCTGACCGGCGCCGCGCTGCTCGCAGAACGGGTCGAGCTGCGGCTCGCCGAGCGCGTGGGACGGTCCGCGGCGCGCGAGCTCGTCGCCGCAGCGGTGTCGGCCGACTCGTTTCGCGACGGGCTCGCGCAGCACGTGGACCCGGTCGAGCTCGACGAGCTGCTCGAGCCGTCGACGTACGCTGGAGCGGCCGACGTGTTCGTCGACCGGGCGCTCGCGTTCGCGCGTCAGGAGCTCGGCGGATGACGGCGCTCGAGCTTGCGTTTCGGCTCGACGGTCCGGTCGATGCGCCGGTGATCGTGTTCTCCCCGTCGCTCGGGACGACGACGAGTCTCTGGGATGCGCAACTGCCGACGCTCGTCGACCGGTTCCGCGTCCTCCGCCACGACCACCCGGGTCACGGAGGGTCGCCCGCTTCCGACCAGGCCTTCGAGGTCGAGGACATCGCCCGTGCGGTGCTCGCCGAGCTCGACCGGCTGGAGATCGAGCGCGGGTCGTTCTGCGGCCTTTCACTCGGCGGCATGGTCGGCATGTGGCTCGGCGCGAACGCGCCGGAACGGATCGAGCTGCTCGTGCTCGCGTGCACCGGCGCCCGGCTCTTCACGTTCGAGCACTGGTCCGAGCGAGCGGCGCTCGTGCGAGCGGAAGGCACGGACCCGCTCGTCGAGATCTCGCGCGAACGCTGGTTCACGCCCGCCTTCCGCGAGGCGCCCGACGCGAGGCGCCTCCTCGACGCGCTGCCGACGATCGACGTCGAGAGCTACGCGCGCTGCTGCGAGGCGCTGGCCGTATTCGACTTCCGAGGCGAGCTCGATCGTGTCACGCCGGACACGCTCGTCGTCGCGGGGGAAGATGACCCGGTGATCGGTGAGGAGGTCGTCGACACACTCGTGCACGGCATCGCCGGCGCGGAGCTCGTGGTGATCCGCAACGCGGCGCACCTCGCGAACGTCGAACAGCCGGCGGCCTTCGACGCCGCGCTGCGCGGTCGGCTCGAGCCACGGGAGAGGGCTTGAGCGACGATCTGTACGAACGCGGGATGCAGGTTCGCCGCGAGGTGCTGGGCGACGAGCACGTCGACCGGGCACTCGACCGGCGAAACGAGTACACGACGGAGTTCCAGGACTTCATCACGCGGTATGCCTGGGGCGAGATCTGGTCCCGACCAGGGCTCGACCGCAGGACGCGCAGCTGCATGACGTTGACTGCACTCGTTGCACTCGGTCGCTTCGACGAGCTCGCAATGCACGTCCGCGCCGCGCAGCGGAACGGTCTCTCGCTCGACGAGATCAAGGAGGTCCTGCTGCAGAGCGCGGTCTACTGCGGCGTGCCTGCGGCCAACACGGCCTTCGCCGTGTTCCAGCGCGTGCTCGACGAGGACGCGCCGCCGACGGAGTGAAGTCGACGCGAACGCAGGTCGGGATCGTCGGCGCCGGCCCGGCCGGCCTGACCCTCGCCCGTTTGCTCGAGGTCGAGGGGATCGATGCCGTCCTGCTCGAGGGCCGGAGTCGCGAGTACGTCGAGAATCGCATCCGCGCCGGCGTGCTCGAACAGCGAACGGCCGAGCTCCTGACCGACGCGGGCGTCGGCGAGCGGCTGGAGCGCGAAGGCCTCGTCCACCATGGTGTCAACCTCCAGTTCGAGCGTGAGCGCCACCGCATTCCGTTGACCGAGCTCACGGGGGGGAAGCGGCTCGTCGTCTACGGCCAGACGGAGATCGTCAAGGATCTCGTCGCGGCCCGGATCGCGAGCGGGTTGCGGCTGCTGTTCGAGGTCGACGATGTCAGCGTGCACGAGCTCGAGTCGCCGTCGCCGCGGATCCGCTTTCGTCACGAAGGCGAGGAGCAGGAGCTCCGGTGCGATCTCGTCGCCGGGTGCGACGGCTTCCACGGCGTCTGCCGACCGAGCATCCCGCCGGACGTATTGCGGACGTTCTCGCGCGAGTATCCGTTCGGGTGGCTCGGGATCCTCACAGGGGTCGCGCCGTCGCACGATGAAGTTGTCTACGCCCACAGCGACCGCGGTTTCGCGCTGCTGAGCATGCGCTCACCCGAGCTGAGCCGCCTCTACGTGCAGTGCCGACCCGACGACGACGTGGCGGAGTGGCCGGACGAGCGCATCTGGTCGGAGCTTCAGTTTCGGCTCGGGCTCGACGGATGGACGCTCGCCGAGGGGCCGGTGCTCGAGAAGGGCATCACTGGCATGCGGAGCTTCGTCGCGGAGCCGATGCGCTACGGGCGGCTCTTCCTCGCCGGCGACGCCGCACACATCGTGCCGCCGACGGGCGCGAAGGGGCTCAACCTCGCGATCGCCGACGTGCGCGTGCTCGCCGAGGCGATCGTCAGCTGGTACCGCACGGGGGACGAGATGCTCCTCGACGCGTACTCCTCGACGTGCCTGCGGCGGGTCTGGCGCGCCGAGCAGTTCTCCGCCTGGCTGACCTCCATGCTCCATACGCCACCGAACGAGGATCCGTTCGGGCTCAAGCTGCGGATCTCCGAGCTCCGCTACGTGACGTCGTCGGAATCGGCCGCACGGAGCTTCGCCGAGAACTACGTCGGGCTCGACCTCGTGTAGCGCGTCGCGTTGCGTGATCAGTCGTCGCCGACGATCACGTCGAAATCTCCGGCGAGCACGCGGTCGAGCCGGCCCGTCCGCCCCCGGACCGAGTCGCGGACGAGCGGCGACGGGTCCGCGCGATAGCGCCGCACGATCGTCTTCGGCGCCGTCGACTCGGCGAGCGCACGTCGTGCCGCCTCGGCGGGTTCGGTCTCGGGCGACGACGGGCTGCACGGGGCGACCACGACCTGGACAGCGACGCGGTCGAAGGTCCGCTCGTCGCGCGGCGACTCGTAGACGTGCAGGCCCGACTCGGTGGCGAGGATCTGGTAGGCGCCGATCCCAGAGACGGCGAGCACGCGGGTCGGGCTCACATCCGACCAGAGGCGCCGGACGCGCATTCCCCGTCGGCGGCCCCACGCCTCGTACATCTCGACCAACTTGACGGCGAAGGCTTCCTCGGCGCGATCGACGCCAATTGCCCTCACCTCGACGAATGCGTCGGCCGGGTCGGACGCGCCGGCGTTGCTACAGGCTCGGTCGAGCAGATAGAGGCGCTCGGCCAGGAGCTTGACGACCTCGCGCGCCGAGGCGTGGCCGTTGTCGGCACGCAGCCGTGTGAGACGGTTCGAGAGCCTCTGCGCAGTCCGGAACGCAGCCTGGACGCGGTCGACGAGCTCGATGCGGGCGAGCACGTCGAAGCGTTCCGGCGAGTCCCAGAACGAGTCGTTCCGCATTTCCGCGAGGTCTCGCTCCTTTGAGCCGCTCCATGCGTCGCCGTCGATCACTTCTTGCAAACGCTCGGTCTCGGACTGGAGGTACGCGCTCTCCTCGGGACCTCCGTGAGGGTCGAGCACGAGGCGCTCGAGCCGGAGGCTCCCCTCGTCGGCACGGAAAGCCGTTTCGTCCACCGTTGCATTCGGGTCGACGAACGTCACCTCGATTCCGTCGGGCTGCGCGGTCACGAAGAGGAATTGCTCGCCCTCGGGGAAGCTGTGCGACGCGATCGCTGCTGCGAGCGGGGCGAGCAGGTACCGCTCGACTGCCCGCTTCAGCGGACGCGCGCCGAGCTCCGGGCTGAACCCCTTCTCCGCCAGGAACTCGAGCGCGGCGTCATCCCATTCGACCGCCCACGGCCGAGTCCGGAAACCGCGTCGCATGAGCACCTGGTCGAGCTCCCGCTCGACCAGCGCCCGCATCTGTCCACGCTCGAAGGGACGGAAGACGACGATCCGGTCGATGCGGTTGATGAGCTCCGGACGGAAGACACGAGAGACCTCGCGCTCGACTGCAGCCGGACGGAACGTCGGGCCGCCGCCGTCGGTGAAGCCCAAGTGCCTGCCGCTCTCGACCGCGGCGCCCAGGTTCGAAGTGAGGATGACGATGCACTGACGGAAGCTGACGGTGCGGCCGCGGGTATCCGTCAGGCGACCGTCGTCGAACAGCTGGAGGAAGACGTTCCAGATCCTGCGGTGCGCCTTCTCGAACTCGTCGAAGAGGACGACGGAGAAGGGCTTCGCTCGCACGGAGGAGATCAGAGGCGCCGCATCGCGGTCGAGCGTCGAGTCGACGAGCAGACGGCCGAAGCTGTCGGCCGTTTGGAACTCGCTCATGTCGAGTCGTACGAGTCGTTCCTCGGAGCCGAACAGGTACTCCGCGAGGGTCTTCGCGATCTCCGTCTTACCCGTGCCGGTCGGCCCGACGAACAGGAAGACGCCGAGCGGTCGCGTGGGGTCGGTCAGGTTCGCCTTGATCAGCGCGATGCGCTCGACGAGGCACTCGACAGCTTCGGGCTGGTTCAGCACGCGCGACGAGAAGAACTGCCGCACCTCTTCCAGGTCGAGTGACCTCTCGGGGTCGACGACGTGAAGTGGGAGGCCGGTGGTGTCGGAGAGCGTCTCGATCATCCGGCCGCTGCGGATCTCCTCGTCGCCGACTCCCGTCGCCGCCGCCTTCAGCAGCCGCAGGAGCCCGGCCGGTGCGGCGACGCTCGCCAGGTAGTGCTGGGCCAGATCCTGCGCGTCGTCGATCGTGGCGTCGTCGACGGCCGCGTGGGCGCGGTCGCGCCAGTCTCGCGCGACGGTGATCGACTCCTCTCGGCCGAGTGGCTCGAGGGCGAGCGCCTCGAACAGAGAGACGATGCGCGGTCGTTGCTGCACGAGCAGCTCGTATGCCAGCGGCTCGATCTCACCAACGATCACCAGCTCGCCGGCCTCGACGAATGGGAAGAGCGTGTCGAGGAGCCCGCGTGGGCTGCGCGAATGCTGCCCCTCCCACAGCGCGTTTTCGAAGGTCGGCAGCAGCCACACCACCCGGTGCCCGCCGGCATGTTTCGCCATCTCGCTGATGCGGGTCTCGATCTCGCCGCTGTAACGGGCGCCTGCGTGGATCTCCTGCGCGCTGGCTTCGAAGACGAGCCAGCCCTCGCGGTGAAGTTGCCTGAGGATGTCGCGCGCAACGGCAGACTTGCCGACGCCGTGCTCGCCGACGAGGAGCACTGACCGTGGCTGGGGAGGCCGCAGCGCGGTCTCGAGGGCGGCGGCAACCGCGGCTCGTCCGCCAACCGTCGTCAGCGCCGGCGGCGCCGACGGCGGCTCCCAGATCCGGCCGACCGAGGCGAAGAAACGCGTCCGCTCCCGCCGTCCTCGCCACTCACGGAACTCGTCGAGGCTCTCCTCCGGCAACGTTCCTTCGAGCGCGGCGACGACGTCTGCAACGGTGTCTTCGTCCTGTGGCTTGACGAACAGCTCGAACTCTCCGGCGGCAGGCCGCTCGCCTGCGCGGACTCGGCGCGCGACGAAGTCGGTGACGACCTCGAGCAGCCAACCGTCGTCCCAATCCGAGTCGCCTCGCGCCAGCACGCGGGCGATGAACGGCGGCTCGCCGTGTCGCTCGATTGCCTCGAGGAGAAAGACGACCTCGCCCGCGTACACACGCGTGAGCCTGCGATACGCCCACTCCACCCAAACCGACGTGACGTCTTCCCGCGACGCCGCCGCGCGGTGGGCCATCGCTGCCAGGATGGGAGACGATGCCCGCCCGAGACGAGCGACGGTGTCGAACGGAACGTCCGTCGCAACGAGCAGATCACTTGCACTGACGAACGCGTCGTCGAGGACCAGGGTCTCGACGCTCGGCGTTCTGGTGTCCAATCTCGTCGAGATCGCACGTGCCGCAGCCCGCACGGTGCCTTCCACCGATTCCGGCTTTGAAACTGCTGTCTCCGTACGCCTCCGCCTGGCCATCTCAACTCACGCGCCACACCGTACTCTTCGTGGCGCCGCGGAGAAACAGCCGATCGTCAGCGAACGGTCAGCGCCGCGCAGCTCCGATTGCTCTCGTTGCCCGCTGCGTCCTTCGAGCTGACGCAGAACCGGAGCTTGCCGCGCACGGTCTTCGGGACGTGCCACGGCGCGAAGTAGTCGAGAAACGGGCTCGTCGGCTCGAGGCTGTACACGAACGTCTTCAGGAGCCGGCTTCGACGGTAGACCTGGATGGTGTCGGCCGTCTCGCCGCGACCGTCCTGCGCCGAATAGTCGAGGTCGACGACCTTGCCGTGCTCGCCCGCCGCCGAGAACGCTCGGTCGACCGGCGCGCGGTCGTCCGCCCCCGGGGCGATGGCAGCCGTGCCCGGAACGAGTTCGTAGTTGAACGTGCCCTCATCCGGAGCCGTGTCGCCGTACACCCCGACGAAGTCGTCGCTGATGCCGACGAGGTTGAAGCCGCCGTTCGGCGCGATGCCGAGGTCGGACTCCTTCACCGTGAACGTGCCAGTCTTGCCGCTGAAGATCCCTTCCAGCGATGCCGGTGGAGTCACCGTCTCGAACTCGGTGCCCGCCAGGTTCGGGCGGAGGAACTCGAGCTCTCCGGAGTCGAACATGATCCCGACCTCGGTGCCGTAGTAGACGCTTCCCGTATCCGGGTTCTGGTCGACGTCGATGGCGACGCCGACGTCCCCGCCTAGTAGTCCTCCCACTGAGTCGGGGTTGGAGACGGTGATGCGGAACGTCAGTGTGCCGTCGTCGTCGTTCGAGACGGTAAGACCTGTGATATCCGGAGCGCCGCCGCTGTCGCGCGAAGGATCCGTGAACGACGCGGTGTTCGAGGCGTGCGCACTGTCTGCGCCGACGAGAGCGACGAGCATCGCCGCGACGAGCGCCAGCGAGCGCCTGAACGGGGGCGGTGTCCTTGCCTTCAACATGTGGCCGCATCGTGCTCGGGGCCTCTAATCGCGCGCTAACCGCGCTTCGTGGCCGCGAAAGGTTTACGCTCCCGCCGGTGCGACGCGGCATGCTCGTAGGGACGATCGCGGCAGGTGTCGTGGTGCCGCTGCTCCTCGCCTCGACCGCGGCTGCGTTCCACGTCCCAAAGTCCTGTCCCCCGGTGGCCGAGGTCAATGCGACTCTCCACCAGAAGGACAAGGCTCCGACCACGACCAAGACGCCGTACGGGAAGGTCTGCACCTACCGTGGCACCGGCATCCTCTCGACGAAGATCACGTTCCAGAAGGACACGACGTCGACCTTCGCCGCGGGCGAGAAGGCCGCTGCCGCCGCCGAGCCCGTCGTCAAGGTTCACCACTTGGGCCAGTCAGCGTGGGGGACGAAGGTCGGAGGCCTGCTCGAGGTCTACGACCAGGGAGAGACGCTCAAGATCCTCGCGCCGCTGACGCCGCTCGCACGGCTCGAGGCGCTCGCGCGCAAGATCGTCTGACTCACGTCAGGACGGGCTAGTAGTAGGGTCTCCGCCGGAGGATGTTCGTCCGCCTGCTCATCACGTGGGCCGTCACGGCGATCGCGTTCGGGATCACCGCATGGCTGCTCGACGGAATGACCATCAACGGCGGCGTCGCCGCCTACCTCTGGGTGTCGCTCCTCTTCGGCCTCGTGAACATGGTTGTCGGGACGATCCTGCGCATCATCTCGATCCCGTTGATCGTGATCACGCTCGGGATCATCCTGATCTTCATCAATGCGATCGTGCTCGAGATCGTCGACGCGCTGTCGACCCATCTCGACATCAACAAGTTCTTCTGGACCGCGGTCTGGGCGTCGATCATCCTCTCGGTCGTGACCGTGATCCTCAACGTGATCCTGAACGTCGTCTTCAGGCCGAAGTCGGCTTAGCCGCCCAGCGTCGCCGAGGAGGACGAGGGGCTAGAGGCCGGTGATGGCCTGGAGCCTGTCGTTCCTCACGGCCTCGACCAGCGCCTGGTAGTCGCGCTCGTTCTGATCGGCGTAGGTCTCGGCGAAGGTCGCGAGCGCCTGGTCGAGCGTGTTGCCGGCACCGACGTACGAGGCGATCCCGATTCGGTCGCCGGAGCGTGCGTGTGCCCGGGCGAGCGTCCAGCCGCACAGCTCGCCGTAGAGCCTCATGCCGCCCGGCGCCATGGTCTCCACATTCGCGCTGCCCTTCCAGTCGTGGAGCTGGCGGACGTAGAAGTCGCGCTCCTGGCCGTCGAGGCCCTGCTTGATGTGCTTCCAGCCGAGGAACATGTCGCTCGCCGCCTGCATCAGCCGCTGGCCTGCCACGACACGCTTCCCGTGGTTCGGGTACTCGCTCTTGCCCAGGTACGGCTCGAGCACGGACTCCTGCGCCTCCTTGACCTGGAGGAACAGCGGATCGCCCATGTCGCGCCCGATGAAGAGTGCGATCCATGCTCTCGTGCCGACGCTGCCGACGCCGACCACCTTGCGCGCGAAATGCGTGAGCCTGTACTGGTCGAGCAAGCGCGAGTGATCTGTGGCCAGCGTCGTCTGGTAGCTGCGGATCATCGAGCGCAGCCACTTCTGCAGCTCGTTGTACTCGATCCCTTCGGCAAGCTCCTCGACCGGCACGATCAGCGGCGGATCGCTGATGATCCGCGGCTCGCCGTCGACGATCTCGGTCAGCTTCGAGAAGGCACGCATGCTGTCCTTGGTGCGGGCCTTTGCGAGCGTCGCCTCCGTGCGCTTGGCCTGGCCGGCCGTCAGCTCCTTCCGTCGCTCCTGGAAGAGCACGTCGATGTCGATGGACGAGTACCAGACCTGGAGGTTGGTCATCTCGGCGAACCCGCGCATCGCGCTCCGATACTCCGCGACGGTCGCTTCCACGATGGCGCGCCGCTCTTTCTCGGAGAAGCCGCGTTCGCGGCCGGCCACTGTGAAGCTCGCCACCAGCCGCTTGAGATCCCACTCCCACGGCCCCGGGTTCGTCTCGTCGAAATCGTTGAGGTCGAAGGCGAACCGCCGCTCCGGCGTGCCGAACACACCGAAGTTCGAGAGGTGCGTATCGCCGCAGAGCTGCACCTGAAAGCCCGACCGTGGTGTCGACGCGAGGTCGGAGGACATGATCAGTGCTGCGCCGCGATAGAAGGCGAACGGCGAGACGAGCATCCGCCCGTAGCGGATCGGCACGAGCTCCGGCACGCGGGTCTTCGCCTGCGACTCGAGCAGCGCGATCGGGTCCGGCCGCTTCGATGCGGGCTCCCACTCGGCGTGGCTGCTGCGTGGGACGTTCGTGCGCGCGGAGCGCCCGTGGGCCTTGCGCTCGGCCGGAGAGAGGTATCCGACAGCGCCTCTTCCGTTGCCCGCTGCGTCGTCGAGCCTCGCGATCGTCGGGCGATCCTTCTTCACGGCTTGCTTCGTGGCCATGGGCTCCTCCCCGTCCGTGCCTGCACCACGCAGGCTCTCCTCCTGGAGCATCCTCGCATCCGAACGAGCTGCTTGTCGCAGTCAGTCGGCGAAGTTGACGGTAGTCCCGGTGACGAGATCGGGAACCCCGCGGCGTCGCCCGTCGAACAGGATCGGCGCGAACCCCAGGAACATCGGAATGATCGAGAGGATCAGCACGACGAATCGCACGATCGCGCGGACGATACCTGGAGGATCGCCGCTCGACGTGGTCACACGGAGGTGCAGCGCGCGCATGCCGAGCGTCTGCCCTCCGAGCGTCCAGAAGAACACGAAGTAGGCGGCCACCCAGAGCAGCCACGCAGCACCGGCGAGCGCGCCGAACAGCCATTCGGGCCGGAGCGTGCCGACGATCGAGACGACGATGCCGACGACGGACGCGCCGACGAGGAAGAGCAGGTGCGCGACGACGAGGTCGATCGCGAACGCGATGGAGCGTGTGACCGCCCCTCCGTACGACGTCGCCTCGCGTGCGCTGCCGAGGGTCAGCTTCGCGTCGCCGCCCGCGGCGCGCCGGCGGAGGCGGTCGAGCGTCTCCTCCGCGAAGCCCGTCGTCTGCCGTGTGAGCGCGTCCCTGACCGCCGGGCTCGAGAGGATTCGCTCGAGTGCACGCTCGAACTCGGGGCTGTCGAGCAGTTGCTGCGTGAGCCGATCGAGCTCCGACTCGAGCTCCGCGGCCAGCCGATCCACGACCTGATGATCGACGGAGGAGCGAACGAGCGCCTCCGGGAGCGGGCCTGCGATCGCGTCGTCCACGATCCGACCGACCTCGGGGCCGGTGAGCGCGGTCTGGGCAACGCTCTCGATTCTCCGGGCTCCCTCGACGCGCGCGGCCTGACCCGCCTCGGCGCTGCGCTCGACGATCCCCGAGACACCGGGCGTACGGGCGAGCAGGCGTGCGCCGGACAGCGCGAGCCTTGCGGTCGCGACGACGAGCCCGAGCGCGGCGTCGTCGGCACGCGGCCCGTCGTCGGGCGGCGGTTGGCGACGTTCGCCCTTCGGCGCCTCGGCAGTCATCGCCGTCTCGTCGAAGCGTCTCCCGGTTGCCTGCTAGGCCGCCGACTCTGCGCCGATCGCGACGAGATCCGCGGGGTGGACCCACGCGTCCGCGAGATGGAACCCGCCCGCGTTGGCGATCGCCTCGCGGAGAGGAATCGCCCAGCGGTGCTCGAGCAGGGCAACCGCGGCCGCCATGCCCGGCGGGATCGCGTCGTCGACGTACCAGGTGTCGGCGTCGTCGAAGACGTGGCCGCCTTCCATCGCGGCGGCTCCGAGGATCGCTCCCGCCTCCGCGCCCTCCTCGCCGTCGGCACCGGCACCGATCAGCGCGCCGACGATTGCGCCGAAGTCCTCGAGCTCCTCCTGCGACAGGTCGCTCTGCTGCAGTCGCTCGATGTTGCCGTCGTCGTCCTTGCGGACCACGAGCAGGTCGATCAGCCGGACGACGTCGTGCTCGCGGAGACGATCGAGCTCGGCTCGGATCTCGCCAGTGAAGTGCGGTTCGTCGAAGCCGATCACCAGGATCTGAACGGGGCCAAATGCCATGTGGACTCCTCCTCTCGTCTCTCTCTAGCTCGCGAGCAGCTTCTGCTTCGCGGCCTGGAACTCGTCGTCCGTCAGCACACCCTGGTCCTTCAGGTTCTTGAGGTTCGTCAGCTGTGCGGCGAGGTCCGTCGGGCCGCCGGTCGGGGCCGCGGCAGGCTCCGGTGCGGCCGCCTGCTGCCCTTGCTGGGCCTCGAGATCCTCGATACGAGCCTCCTGGTCGGCCTCGCGCTCCTGGCCGCGCTGCGCGTGCTTTCCGACCGCGTATGCAGTTCCCCCGACCATGGCGGCCCGCATCAGCGGGCGTCTACGTCTGAACACGTCATTGCCTCCTTCGATTCCGTCGCGTCGTTCGGTCCGGAGCCTAACGCGTCCGCAAGCGCGTCGTCTCGTTGAAATCGAGCAGCCGCGGGACGATACTCTTTCGGCCCAGTCTCATCCATTACCCCGAGCAAAAGAGGGAGTACATGTTCGTCGCAACGACCTTTTTGACCTTCCTGTGGACGCTCATCGTCATCTTCTTCATGGTCGTCTACTTCATGATCCTGTTCCACGTCATCGTCGACTTGTTCCGACGGAAGGACGCCAGCGGGGGCAAGAAGGCCCTCTGGATCATCTTCCTCCTGTTCTTCCCGCTGGTCGGGTTGCTGGCCTATCTGATCGCGAACTCACAGTCGATGGGCGAGCGCGACCTCGCCGCGGCGAAGGAGTCGCAGCAGCAGTTCGACGACTACGTCCGCGGCGTGTCGGGCGGCGCGACGGCCGAGATCGCGAAGGCGAAGGAGCTGCGCGACAGCGGCGCGATCACCGACGAGGAGTTCGAGCAGATCAAGGCCAAGGCGCTCGCGAGCTAGGAGCGACGTCGACAAGGGAGCCCTCGGTCCCGCGGAACTGCGCCGAGGGCTCGAGCCCGAACTACTGCGAGGGCGGGACGGCCGCCCAGACGAAGCCGTGGCTGACGACGATCCCGTCGATCGCGTGCGTGTGGAGCGGGATCGCGACGACGGGGTTCGTCGTGCGGTCGACGCGGTAGACGGTGGCGTCGTCGGTCGCGCCGTCGGACGAGAGCACGCGCTCGGCGGTGACCCAGGCCGCGCCGGCGCCGAGCGCGATCCGGATCGGCGTCAGGGGAAGCGGGATCCTGTCGACGACCCGATTCGTGCGCGGGTCGATGCGCCAGACAGCCGGGCTCGTCCACCGTGTCGGCGCCCACTGTGTCGGGTAGCCGATGCCGCGCGTGACCACCCAGACGTCCCGACCGTCGGCGGCGATCCCCGTGGGCGAGCCGGGGATGTGGAACCGCTTGGTGATGCGCCTCGAGCGCTCGTCGATCCGAACGACGAGGTCGCGCTTCGGATCGCTCGCCCAGACCGTGTCTGCGCCGTCCTGGTGGACGACCGAGAGCCCGCCTGGGACGATTCCGTGAATCGTCAGCAACGTCTTCCCTGACGGCGCGACCTCGGTCACGGTCCGGCTGTCCTGGTTGCCGGCCCAGACGGCGTGGCCGAGAGGGCTGGCGGCGATCGTCGTCTGCTCTTCGTCGATCCCGTCCTTGTCGGGGCCGACCTCCTTGACCAACGAGGCATGGACGCCGTCGAAGTCGATGATCGTCCCCGGCGGCTCGGTCGTGTTCCCCGGTGTGCCGCCGTCCGCTGCCCACACGTCGCCGTGGAGCAGGGTGAGGTCGATCGCGCGTGAGAATCCGGATGTGTCGGTGTCGAACCGATCAGTTCGGGTCGCGAGGATCCTCGAGATCGTGGAGTCGCCGATGTTGCTGACCTCGACGTACCGCCCGTGAGCGACGAGCGGGCCGGGATAGCCGCCGACGCGGACGTCTGTGACGAGCGCGTTCGTGTGCGCGTCGATCACCGCGACGGAGTTCTCCCTGACCGTGACCGCCTTCGTGCCGCCTCGACCGAACGCGAGCACGGCCGCGAGCGCGATCGCTGCGAGCACGGCCGCGGTCGCGAGGAGCGGCCAGCGTCGACGCCTCCGGACCGCGATCGGACGCGGCGGCGGCGCGGGTGCGCCGAGCGCGGGATCCTGGCGCAGGATCGCCTGCTCGAGCTCGCGAAGCGCGGGGCCGGGCTCGATGCCGAGCTCGTCGACGAGCGCGGTGCGTCCCTCGCGGTAGGCAGCGAGCGCGTCGGCCTGACGACCGCTGCGATAGAGCGCGGCCATCAGCTGCGCGCGAAGTCGCTCGCGCAACGGATACTGGTCGACGAGCTCGCTGAGCTCTCCGACGAGCGCCTCGTGGCGGCCGAGGGCGAGGTCCGCGTCGATCCGATCCTCGATCGCCTCGAGACGGAGCTCGTTCAGGCGGTCGACGTCCGCTCTCGCGAACGCCTCGTAGGCGAGGTCGTCGAGCGCCGGCCCGCGCCAGAGCGCGAGCGCCCCACGGAGACGGGTGGCCGCCGCCTCCGCCTCGCCGTCGGTCAGCAGCCGGCTGCCTTCGCCCGCGAGCCGCTCGAACCGATCTGCGTCGATCTGCTCGCGCTCGAGCCGCAGCACGTATCCCGGAGCCTGCGAGACGAGTAGCTCGTGCTCGCCGCGCGTGCGCCCGGGCTCGAGCGTCTTGCGCAGGTGCGAGACGTAGCCCTGGAGCATGTTCGCGGCCGACTCCGGTGGCGTGTCTCCCCAGAGCTCGTCGATCAGCCGGTCGCTGGAGACGACCTCGTTCGCGTTCAGCAGCAGCAGGGCCAGTACGGCCCGCTGCTTCGCACCACCGAGGGGTAGGAGCCCGCCGTCGACGGCGACCTGAAGCGGGCCAAGGACGCGAAAGTCGAGCCCGTTCGTCGTTCGACCGTATCGCCGAGCTCGATCGAGGGCAAGAGCGGGGCGAGGTGCGGGTAGGTCCCGGCCACCCCGCACCTCATGGACGTGGCCGGGACCAACCGTCGGTGTTCAGTGCAAGGGCGCCGTTCCCCAGTCGACGGAGCTCTCGAAGAGCCTCGTCATCGTGATCTGACGCACGTTCGAGCCGTCCGCGTTCATCACGAACACGTCGCCCGCTCCCTCCGGCCCCGCGCCCGGAGTCCGCGAGGTCGCGATCATCCTCCCGTCCGGTGAGAACGACGACCCGAGATACGCGCCGTTCCCATTCGTCAGGTCGGTCAGGCCGGTGCCGTCCGGATGCACCTTGTACAGGTCGTTCGTCGTGCCGGAGCGGAACAGGATCCAGCGTCCGTCCGGTGACCAGTCGGGGCTGTTCCCACCGTTCAGATCCCACGGCGTGATCCGGACGGGCGAGCCGCCGTCGACGTCCACGGTGAACACCGCCGAGGCCTGCTGGTCGAAGTCGAATCGCTGGAAGACGAGCTCGCGACCGTTCGGAGACCAACCCGGGCCGGAGTCCCACGAGTCACCGGGCGTTCGTTGCGTCACCTGACGGAGACCGGTGCCATTCAGGCCGACGATCCAGATTCCCGCGCTCAGACCCTCGCTGTTGACGTATGCGCTGTCCGCAAGGTTGTTCACGAACGCGATCTGCTTCCCGTTCGGCGACCACGCGGGCTGGTCGATGCCGACGCAGTCCGCGTACGGTGTGCCGGTTGCGTCGCCAACCTTGAAGCGGCAGGGGACGACCAGCTTCATGTCCGTTCCGTTCGGCTTGACCGTGTAGACGAGATCGCACGTGTCGTTCAATCCGTCCTTCGGGCCGCCGCCGGGACACGGTAGCTTGCGTTCGAAGGCGATCTTCTGGCCGTTCGTGGACCAGTCGGGCTCGCGGTCGTCCACGCCGGCTTGGGGATGGGTGACCTGTTGTTCCTTCGTGCCGTCGGGATTGATGGTGAAGATCGCGGACGTCGTCTTCGCGACGTCGAGGTAACGTCGAAACGCGATCCGTCCGTTCTTGCCGGGGGTTGTCGCCGACGCGGTGATGGCCATGCCGAACGCTGCGAGGAGCGCGCACGCCACGACGATTGCAGGCTTTCGCCCACGCATTGAGGCACCTCCTAGGAGAGATTCGTCAGCCTCGGAGCGCAGACTCCTCGGCCGGGACATCTCCGGTATGCCATGCGGCGCTGGACGAACACTTGAATCTGCTGCAAATGCGGAGGTTCGTGCGTGCGCTAGTGGCAGCGCCAAGCGCTGCCGTCAGCGGTTGAGCGCAGCCATGCCCGACTCGTCGTAGCGCTCCCCGGCGGCCTGCGGAAGCTCGGCGTCGATGCGCGCGAGCTCGTCGGCCGTCAGCTCCACGTCGACCGCGGCCGCGTTCTCCTCGAGGTAGGTGCGGCGCTTCGTCCCCGGGATCGGCGCGAGATCGTCGCCCTGCGCGAGCACCCAGGCGATCGCGAGCTGGGCCGGGGTGACGTCCTTCTCGGCGGCGATCTCCTTGACCTTTGCCGCCAGCTCGACGTTCGCGTCGAAGTTGTCGCCGACGAAGCGCGGATTCCGTCGCCGGAAGTCGTTTTCGTCCAGCTGCTCCAGCTCCTCCTGCGAGGTGAAGCGCGCGGCCAGGAACCCGCGTCCCAGCGGCGAGTACGGGACGAACCCGATGCCGAGCTCGCGGCACGTGGGCAGGACTTCTGCTTCAGGGTCGCGCGTCCAGAGCGAGTACTCGCTCTGGACCGCGGTGATCGGGTGGACGGCGTTCGCGCGACGGATCGTCTCGGGCGCCGCTTCGCTGAGGCCGATGTGCCGGACCTTGCCCGCTTCGACGAGCTCCGCCATCGCCCCGACCGTCTCCTCGATCGGCACCGCGGGATCGACACGGTGCTGGTAGTAGAGGTCGACGTAGTCCGTACCCAGTCGCTGGAGCGATCCCTCGATCGAGCTGATCACGTGCTCGGCGGAGCCGTCCTGCGGCCCGATCGTCGACATGTCGCCCGGCAACGCGCCGTCCATTCGGCGGCTGAACTTCGTCGCGATCACGTACTCCTCGCGGTGTCCCTTGATCGCCCGGCCGACGAGCGTCTCGTTCGTGAGCGGGCCGTAGAGCTGCGCCGTGTCGACGAAGGAGATCCCGAGCTCCAGGGCTCGCTGGATCGTCTTGATGCTCTCGTCCTCGTCCGTGCTCCCGTAGAACGCGGACATCCCCATGCATCCGAGACCGATGGCGGAGACCTCGAGGTCCCGGAGCTTGCGCTGCTTCATCGTGATCTGGCCTTTCGTGTCGAGGAATCCGCTGCAAATGGACGTCGCGCGAGCGGTTTCCACGAACGATACGGCTCGCACGAGACTCTCGGTCGGGTTTCGGATCTCTCGGGGATGCGAGATCTCGGGAATGCGCGCCACCCGCGCGGACGTTTACGACCTCCAAGTCCAACCAACCGGGATCGGCGTAATGGGATCTGTCGTGAACAGCGGCTCGAATCGGAAGTGGAAGGCTCTGGCGCTCGTCGTCACCGCGCAGTTCATGGTCGTGCTCGACCTGGCGATCGTGAACGTCGCGCTCCCGTCGATCGAATCCGATCTCGGCTTCTCGCAGACGAGCCTCCAGTGGGTGATCACGGCGTACGCGATCGTCTTCGGCGGCGCGCTCCTGCTCGGCGGCCGGCTCGCCGACCTCCTGGGCCGCCGCCGACTCTTCGTCGCCGGGCTCGTGCTGTTCACGACGAGCTCGCTGCTGTGCGGGCTCGCGTGGTCGGCAGGGACGCTGATCGCGTTCCGTGCCGTGCAAGGCCTCGGCGGTGCGCTGCTCGCCCCTGCGGCCCTCTCGTTGCTGATGACCTGCTTCGCCGAGGGGCGCGAGCGGAATCTCGCGCTCGGGATCTATGGCGCGGCTTCCGGTAGCGGCGCCGCGGTCGGCGTCCTCTTGGGCGGCGTCTTGACCTCGTGGCTCGGCTGGTCCTGGATCTTCTTCATCAACGTACCGGTCGGCGTCGCTGCGATCGCGGTCACACCGATCCTCCTCAGGGAGAGCCGAGCCGAACTGGCGCATCGCCACTTCGACGTCGCCGGCGCCGTGTCGATCACGTCGGCGCTGATGCTCCTCGTCTACGCGATGACGCGTGCCACCACCCACGGCTGGAGCTCGGCGGGGACCATCGGCCTGCTTGCCCTCTCCGCCATTCTCGTCGTCGGCTTCGTGCTGATCGAGCAGCGATCGCCTTCGCCGCTCCTGCCGCTGCGGATCTTCCGGCTGCGTACGGTCTCGGCCGCGAACGCGACGATCGCGCTGATCTACGCGGCGGCGTTCTCCGAGTTCTTCCTGCTCACGCTCTACTTCCAGGAGGTGCTGCACTACTCCGCGATCGAGAGTGGCGCGGCCTTCAGCGCCTTCGCCCTCACCGTGGTCGTCACCTCCAATCTCGCGCAGGCGGCGATCGGCCGGATCGGGCTGCGGACGACGCTGACCGGCGGGTTGCTCCTCTCGGTGCTGTCGCTTGCCCTGCTCACGCGCCTGCCGGTCGACGGCCACTACCTCACGGACGTGCTGCCCGCTTTCGTGATCGGCGGCGCGGGCCTCGGCTTCTCGTTCGTGCCGCTCACGATTGCGAGCCTCACGGGCGTGGATCGTGCCGACGCAGGTGTCGCCTCCGGGCTCGTGAACACGAGCCGCCAGGTCGGCGGGGCGATCGGACTCGCCGCGACCAGCACGATCGCCGCCGGCGTGACGAATGCCCACCTGCGGACGCACGCGCTCGCGGAGTCGAGCGTCGCGCTGGACCACGGATTCCGGACGGCGCTCTACGTGCTCACCGGGGTGCTCGTGGCGGCTATCTTCGTCGCGCGGGCGATTCCGCTCCACACCTCCGCCGAACGGGCCGAGGCGGAGCCGGCGGCGCTCGACGAAGCCGCCTGACGCGCGTTCCTAGGCTCGAGCGCGCGCGGCCAGGATGCGTGCGAGGCGCGCGACGGCGTCTTTCGTCGGCGTGCCGGCGAGCCCGGACGTGAGCAGAGTGATCTCCGTGCGGCCGCGTGCGAGCGCGACGACGTACAGGGTCAGGGGAACCGTCAGGCCTTGCGACCTGGTCTGGGCGAGCAATCGGAAGACGAGCGTGCGAGGCGCAACCTTGGGGAAGGAGATCTTCTCGAACGACTGGAGCTTTCCCCCGGGGCCGAGCCCGTTGGCGATGCTCGTCTCGAGACACGAGACCGCAGCCGGTGGCGTCGTTGTCCGCTGCCAGTCCGAAACCTCCATCCGCGTGGTGCGAAACACCACCGCGAGGCTGGTCAGGTCGAGCGGGCCGTTCCACCACTCGGCTCCCGCAGCCCCGGTGATCACGAGGTCGGACACGCTCGGGTGGAGGTTCGCGCACGTGACCGGCTCCAGGTTGTCCTTGGTTACCTTCTGCTGCCCGCCGCTCCAGCCCGAGCTGGGCTTCAGGTCGGCCCGCCGGAGCAGCGCCGCGCGGGCTGCGGCCTGGTCGTCGGCGTTGTACCTGATCTGGTACGAGCCGCTGCCGGCCGCGAGCGCGGACACCGACATGAGCAGCGCGAGCAGAGCTCCGACGGAGACGAGGAACCTTCGGCCGGCCAGCGCAGTCACCCCGAAAGCAGCGTAGCGGGATCGAGCTGGCGAGCCCTCGAGCGTCCACGGTACGCACGGACGCGGCGCGGGCTAGTCCGCGCGAGTCCGAGCTGCGACGAGGGAAGCGTGGCGCGTGTCTCTGACGAGCGCGTTCTACGGACGGTCGCCCGAGCTTCTCGCGGAGCACGACGAAGACGTCGGCGAGCCCGAACCGCTCGTCGTGCTCGGTGTCGATGAATCCGTGGCCCATGTCGAGGTTGAACGAGAGCATCGCCCGCTGGGGGCGTGTTCTCCGTCTGGACGCGCGTCAGTCGACGCGGACGACGAAGAAGGCGATCGCGACGTACTGGCAGGCGAGCGCAACGAGTGTCAACGCGTGGAAGAGTTCGTGGTAGCCGAAGACGGCTGGGATCGGGTCCGGTCTGCGCCGGGCGTACACGATCGCGCCGACGCTGTAGGCGATACCGCCGGCCGCCAGCAGGGCGACCGCCGCTGGCCCGGCCGCGTGTGCGACCTGCGGCACGGCGACGACGCCGACCCAGCCGAGCGCCAGGGCGATGATGGCCGTGAGCCACTTCGGCGCCTTCACCCAGCACACCTTGGTGAGGATCGCCGCTGCGGCGCCGCCCCAGACCACGGTCAAGACGACGCGCTGGACGCTGCCATGCAGAGCGAGCAACCCAACTGGCGTGTAGGTGCCTGCGATCAGGAGGTAGATGCCGGCGTGGTCGGCACGCCGCATCCACAGACGCGCCCGGGGTGCCCAGGTGATCCGATGGTAGAGCGTGCTGGTGCCCAGCATCACCACGGCTGAGACCGCAAAGACGGCCGCCGCGACCAAGCGGCGTCCGTCGGTGGATGCCACGAAGGCAATGCCGACACAACAGGCAACCGCGAAACCGATCTGATGCAAGACGCCGCGCAGTCGAGGTGGCGCCTGCGCGGCAGGCACGAGGGCTGCGAAGCGGCTCACGCTCGAGCGCCTCTCTCGAGGTCCTTGCTCGGCAGCGTGTCCACGGCCAGGAGTCTCCTCTCGTCGGCGCGCCACCGGCGGCGCGCCGGATGCGCGTGGCACCGAAGTGGCAATCGATGAGGAGAATCGAGAGACACCCTCGTCGGCGACCACGCAAGCTCTCGCTCCTGCAGTGTCGCACAGATGCGGCGCGGCCGTGCTCGACCGGGAGTGGCGACCATGCAGATCTACGCGGCGGGCGGCCGAGCGGTGCCGATTCCCGGGTTGCGTCACTGCTAGGGTGCCCGTGCCTACCGAGCGTGTACCGGATGCGTGCTGCGCCTCCTCTGCCCGTTCCTGAGCAGTGGAGGAGGTGTATCTATGACAACTGGAACCGTGAAGTGGTTCAACGCCGAGAAGGGCTACGGGTTCATCACCCCTGACGACGGCGGCAAGGACCTGTTCGTTCACCACAGCGCGATCGCCGGCGAGGGCTACAAGTCACTCGCCGAGAATGCGAAAGTGGAGTTCGAGTCCGCCGAGGGCGCGAAGGGCCCCGAGGCGAAGAACGTCACTCTCGCATCAAACTGAGCGTTCGCCGGGCAGCTGCTGCCGTCATCACGACGCGGCAGCTGCGATCCCTTCCACGACCCAAAGGAGCCCATGGCAGCCAGAAACCCCCAAACGATGGCCAAACGGACCCGCGAGCAAGCGGTCAAGGAACGGCGTGAGCAGAAACGCGCCAGAAAACTCGAAGCGGCCGCAGCGCGCCGATCGGCCCGTGAGCAGACCGACGGAGACAACCCCGCTTTGGACGGACCCACGGTAGATCCCGCCACGACAGAGCCGAGGACGAACTCCGCCTAGTCGTCCAGCTGGTATCGCCAATGGCTGGCCCGGAGAGCGTCACGGCTCATTCGCAGCGAGTGCCATTGGAATAATCCCGGTGTGGCGGTCAAGCACCCATCTGCCTCGACCGCCCGAGCCGAGTATCTGTCGGTCGAGCCGCTTGTCGCGATGGACAGCGGTGCGATCCCTCGTCACGAGCTGCCGCGCGGCGAGATGTCCGCCGACGCCGCCTACCAGATCATCCACGACGAGCTGATGCTCGACGGCAACGCGCGGATGAACCTTGCCACGTTCGTGACCACGTGGATGGAGCCGCAGGCGGAGAAGCTGATGGCGGAGTGCTTCGACAAGAACATGATCGACAAGGACGAGTACCCGCAGACGGCGGAGCTCGAGCGGCGCTGCGTCAACATCCTCAGTCGCCTGTGGCACTCGCCCGACACCACCGGGGCTACGGGTTGCTCGACGACCGGCTCGAGCGAGGCGGCGATGCTGGGCGGCCTCGCCCTGAAGCGGGGCTGGCAGCAGCGGCGCTCGGCTGAGGGCAAGGCGATCGATAGGCCGAACATCGTCATGGGGATCAACGTCCAGGTGTGCTGGGAGAAGCTCGCGAACTACTGGGACATCGAGATGCGGCTCGTGCCGATGGAGGGCGACCGCTTCCACATGGACGCCGCGGAGGCCGTGAGGCTGTGCGACGAGAACACGATCGGCGTGATTCCGGTGCTCGGCTCGACCTTCGACGGCTCCTACGAGCCGGTCAAGGACGTCTGCGACGCGCTCGACGACTTCCAGGCGAAGACGGGGCTGGACGTTCCCGTCCACGTCGACGGCGCGTCGGGTGCGTTCGTCGCGCCCTTCCTCGATGTCGACCTCGAGTGGGACTTCCGGTTGCCGCGGGTCGCCTCGATCAACGTGTCGGGCCACAAGTACGGCCTCGTCTACCCGGGCGTGGGCTGGGTGGTGTGGCGCGACGCGTCCGCGCTGCCGGAAGATCTGATCTTCTGGGTCAACTACCTCGGCGACAACATGCCGACCTTCGCGTTGAACTTCTCCCGGCCTGGAGCCCAGGTCGTGGCGCAGTACTACAACTTCCTGCGGCTCGGCTTCGACGGCTACAAGGCGGTGCAAGGCTACGCGCGGGATGTCGCCACGACACTCTCGGCCCAGATCGCCGAGCTCGGCCCGTTCGAGCTGATCACGCGCGGCGACGAGCTGCCGGTTTTCGCCTTCACGCTCGCGGACGGGATCGACAACTATTCGGTCTTCGACGTCTCGAATGCGCTGCGCGAACGCGGCTGGCTGCTGCCGGCCTACACCTTCCCGAAGAATCGCGAGGACCTCGCGGCGCTACGGGTGGTGGTGAAGCGCGGCTTCGGCCACGACATGGCGAACCTGCTCGTGGAGGACATCAAACGGCAGCTTCCGAAGCTTCAGAAGCAGCAAGCCCCGGTCCACGAGACTGCGGCAACCGGCTTCCACCACTAGCGGCTCGCGAGTCTCTGGCGGTGGAGGCCCGACGCTGCTCGCCGATTCTGGCGCCACGGCGACGTCTACGGACCACGCACGACGGTGACCGTCTCGCCGAGCGCCCACTCCTTGACGACGTCGTCGCGTCCCTCCGTTCTCAGCACGGCTCGCACAGCGTCTTCTGTCCGGTCGATGTCGCGTACCACCGTTGCCTCGACCTGCGCACCTTGGTCGGAAAGGTCGGCCAGGATCACGTCGCCCATCTGCAGCCGTTGCACCTCGATCTCCATTGCCATGAGGCGATACTACGGCGTGCTGTCGTCGACGAGGCACGCGTGACTTGACGCTCCGTAGCTACCGCGACGTCCCTTCGCACCGAGCTCCGGTGCCCTAGCGGCAGCGAGCCTATCCTTCGTCTGGATGGCGCCAAAGACGCGGTACGCACGGAGCGGGGACGTCAACATCGCGTACCAGGTGACGGGCGACGGGCCGCGCGACCTCGTCTATGTGCCGGGCTGGGTCTCGAACATCGAGATGATGTGGGAGGAGCCGGTGATGGCCCGCTTCCTCGAGCGCCTCGCATCGTTTTCTCGTCTCATTCTGTTCGACAAGCGAGGGACGGGCCTCTCTGACCGCGTCTCGATCAATCAGCTGCCGACCCTCGAGCAGCGGATGGACGATGTCCGTGTTGTGCTCGAGGCGGTCGGCTCCGAGCGGGCGGCGCTGTTCGGGCACTCCGAGGGCGGGAACATGTGCGTCCTCTTCGCCGCTACCTATCCCGAACGGACACTCGCGCTGATCACGCTCGGCTGCTTCGCCAAGCGCCGTGACCCGGATGACGACTATCCGTGGGCGCCGACGGCCGAGAACCGGGAGGAGACGGCCGTGGACGTCGAGCAGAACTGGGGATACCTTCGGCCGGAGGACGTCGAGTACTACGCGCCGAGCCGCGTCGGGGACGAGCAGTTCGTGCGCAACCTCGAGCGATACCTTCGGCGTGGTGCGAGCCCCGGGGCGGCAGCAGCGCTCTTGCGCGTCAACTCGTACATCGACGTACGCGAAGTGCTGCCCACGATCCGCGTGCCAACGCTCATCCTTCACCGCACCGGCGACCATGACGCGAACGTCGCGGAGGGACGCTATCTCGCGTCGAAGATTCCGAGCGCGAAGTTCGTTGAGCTCGCCGGGGACGACCACTGGATCGCGGCCGGGGATACGGACGCGATCGTCGACGAGATCGAGGAGTTCCTCACCGGGACGAGGCCGGCGCCAGAAGCCAACCGCGTCCTCGCGACCGTGCTCTTCACCGACATCGTCGGCTCGACGGAGCGGGCCGCCGAGCTGGGAGATCGCCGGTGGCGCGACCTGCTCGCCGCCCACGACGCCGCGGTGCGACGCGAGCTCGAGCGCTTCCGCGGCCGTGAGGTCGACACGGCTGGCGACGGCTTCCTCGCAACCTTCGACGGCCCCGCACGCGCCGTCCGCTGCGCGATCAGGACCGGCGAGGCCCTCAGCGAGCTCGCGCTGGAGATGCGGGCCGGGATCCACACCGGAGAGTGCGAACTCGACGGCCGGAGGATACGCGGGATCGCCGTCCACATCGGGGCGCGAATCGCAGCGCTCGCAGTGCCGGGCGAGATCCTGACATCGCACACCGTGAAAGACCTCGTCGCCGGCTCCGGTCTCCGATTCGAAGACCGCGGCGTGCACAAACTCCGGGGCGTGCCCGACGAGTGGCGACTCTACGCCGCCGTTTGAAACGGGCTCGGCGCGCCGCACTCAACGAGACAGTCGGAGATCAAGTCGGGGCGTCTGGCTGGGGGTTCGGATGCCGCTTGTGATGCGACGCCGGGTCATCGATCATTGGCCCCGATGAAGTTTCTCTACAAGCCCTTCGGCTTCGTCGCGGGCATGATCGCCACGACGGTCGCCGTTCGGGCGTGGAGAGGCTCTTGGCGTCTGCTGACCGGCGAGGACACGCCGCCGGCGGTGCTCGACCGGGATAGCAGCTGGACAAAGATGGTCGTCTCGTCCGCGATGCGCGGAGTCGTCTTCGCCGTCGTCCGCTCGGTGATCAGGCGCGCCGGGGCTACGGCCTTTGCCAAGGTCACGGGGACGTGGCCGGGGAAGTCGACCGAGGCGGAATCGCGCGAAGGCTGACGATCGCGCGCGGAGCCGTTCACAGGCGCCGTAGGCGGGACAGCAGGCGCGATCCGAGCCGGGGTGCGCGAGGCTCGAGCCTTCGCCAGTCGTCATATGTCCTGAACGTGCCACCCTCGCGCGCTGCGACGACGCAGTCGGTGTGCGCGTGGCGGCGCCGGTCGGCGTCGCCCTCAGGCGCAATCAAGAAGTGCTCGCTCATCGCGTGCAGCGGTCTGTCGCAGAACGGGCAGCGGTACGTTGCCGGCTTCAGGCTCTGGGCACGCCGCGCCGACCACCAGCGCACGCCTCCTGCTGGCTCGTCTCCCCTCGCATGCGTGTTCGGGCGGACCACGAGCGCAGATCGCGAGTGGAGCGTACCGGGCTCGAACCGGTGAGCTCCGGTCGACCTCGTCTTCGTAGATCGCCAGGGTGATCGCCGGGTCCTCGCGGAGCCACGCGCCCGGCACCACTGCCATGCGCGGGTTACGATCGGGTTGCGTCGCCTGGGACCTTGTCCGCGACCCCAATCATGGAGGCCTCGCATGAATCTCCGCGAGATCGAGCTGGCACCCTTCTCCGTCGGTGACGACCCGACAGCGAAGGGAAGGATCGCGCTGCCCGTGTGCGCAGACGACCGCGCGCTGACGACCGTCGTCTATCTCGAGGTCGATCCCGGTGACCACATCCCGTTGCACACACACAGCGCCGAGGAGACGCTCGTCTTCCTGGAAGGCACCGGCCAGGCTACGGCAGGCGCGGTCGATGCTGATGTCTCGGCCGGCTCGATCGTCGTCGCGCCCGCGTTCGAGATGCACGGGTTCGCGAACACCGGCGTCGAGACGTTGAAGGCCGTCGGCTTCTTCGGCACCGGGGCGCTCGTGACGACGTTCGACGCGCCTGTCGCCCCCTTCGGCACGGCGGAGTTCTCCATCCCGCTCCGATGACTGCGGGTCAGCGGGTGCCCGAACTGCAGGGGTTTCGTGAGTGGAGCGTACCGGGATCGAACCGGTGACCTCCGGCTTGCAAAGCCGGCGCTCTCCCAGCTGAGCTAACGCCCCTCGGCGGACAGTGTAGAGGCGCGTCAGGCGTCGTTCGACGCCGGATCCGACTCGAGTGCCTCGGGATCGGAATCCGCTTCGAGCAGCTCGTCGTCGAGGCCGGACCAGTCGTCCCAGTTTTCGTCCGAGACGAGGTCGTGTGCGTTGTAGCCCGCCACCGCAAACGGATTGTCGGCCGCGAACGGGGCGTCAATCAATCCCCCGTCCGGGCCGACAGGAATCCGCCGCGAGCGAGATCAGGCCGCGCGCTCGAGCCGCTCTTCGACCCGCGCCCGCGAGACGATGTGATCGCGATCGCCGAAGCGGAGGGCCGCCTTCAGCGTTCGCTCCTCGTCCCAGAGCTGATCGAGCCGATCGCTGAGGCGCTTGAGCTCCGAGGCAACCTCCGGATCGTGGCCCTCGGAGAGTTCGTGCCACAGCTTCGTCCGCTGCTCGCTCGTGCGTTCGATCTCGTCGTGTATCTGGGTCAGGGTCATGCGGGTCGAAACGAGCTGCCGGACGGTCTCATTCCCGCGGCCCGAAGAAGAAAAACGCAATGAGCACGAAGGCTCCGACGACGAGTGCGGCGATCGAGACCACCTCGAGCCCGGTCGCCATCAGCTGTACCCGAGCTCGTCGAGCCGATCCTCGTCGATCCCGAAGTAGTGCGCCAGCTCGTGGAGAACGGTGACGCGGATCTCACGCTCGAGCGAGACCGGGTCGTCGCCGTACTCCTCGATCAGGGGGCGCCGGTAGATCGCGATGCGATCTGGCAGATACGGGTTTGAGACGAACAAGCCGAGCAGGTCGGGGTCGTCGTGGTTCTCCTCCTCGACGACCACCGCGACGTTCTCCAGCTTGGCCGCGATCGACTTCGGCAGCGAGTCGAGCGCCCGGCGGACGTGGTCGTCGAACGTGCACATCAGTACGACGGTTGGAGCGGGCGCCGTTTCGCCACGAGGAAGACGGTCAGGACGCCGAACGCAAAGCCGCCGATATGGGCGAACACGGCGACTCCTCCGGTCGAGTCAGGGTGCGTGAGCCCGAGCCCGCCGGCCAGCAGCTGCAGAGCGATCCAGATGCCGAGGAACCAGATCGCCGGGATCTCGCGGAGGAAGATCAGGCCGATGAAGATCACCGTCAGCACCCGCGCACGCGGGAGGAGCAGAAGGTACGCGCCGAGCACGGCCGCGATCGCCCCGCTGGCGCCGATGTTCGGGATGCTCGCGTCACGAACGGTTCCGAACGCGAGCGTCACGAACGTCTGCAGCGCCATCGCCGCGACGCCGGCCACGAGGTACCAGAGCAGGAACCGCACGCGGCCGAGCGCGTCTTCCACGTTGTTCCCGAAGATCCACAGGAAGAGCATGTTGCCGCCGATGTGGAGCCAGCCTCCGTGCATGAACATCGCGACGAACGTCGCCTCCAGCCAGAACAGGTGGTGGACGAAGGTGTGGCCGGAGGCAGAAATCGGTTCACACGGCCCTTGGAAGGAGCATGGGTAGTAGCCGTCCTTCGCGACGTGGTAGTCGACGCCCTGGCCGCCGAGCTCCCAGAGCCAGACGAGGGCGTTGACGACGATCAGGCCGACCGTCACCACCGGGAACGCCCGCGTCGGGACGTTGTCGCGAATCGGGATCACGCGCCGCTCCTATCGGACGACGAGTGCCATCAGCGCCTTCTGCGCATGCAGGCGGTTCTCCGCCTCGTCCCAGACCGCGGAACGTGGGCCGTAGAGCACATCGTCGGTGATCTCCTCCCCGCAGTGGGCGGGAAGGCAGTGGAGGACGATCGCGTCATCGCGCGCCCGTGCGACGAGCCCTGCGTCGACCTGGTAACCGCGGAACGCCTTCAGCCGAGACTCGCGCTCCGCCTCCTGGCCCATCGAGGTCCAGACATCCGTGTAGAGGACGTCAGCGCCGTCGGCCGCAGCTCGGGGGTCGTCTGTCAGCTCGACGACGCTCGCTCCGGCGTCGCGCGCGGCGCGGACGGCCTCCTCCGACGGCTCGAAGCCGGGAGGCGTGGCCGCGACGAACGACAGGCCGAGCTTCGCGCAGGCGACGAGCAGCGACGCGCAGACGTTGTTGCCGTCGCCGACGTACGCGACTCTCAGCCCCTCCAGCCGACCGAACCGCTCACGGATCGTCATCACGTCTGCGAGCGCCTGGCACGGATGCGAGCTGTCGGTGAGGCCGTTGATCACGGGGATCGACGCGTGGGTCGCCAGCTCCTCGACGTCCCGCTGGTAGGACGTGCGAATCACGATTGCGTCGAGGTAGCGCGACAATACGTACGCGGTGTCCCGGATCGTCTCGCCGCGGCCGAGCTGGAGGTCGCCGGTGGAGAGCTGTAGTCCAACGCCGCCGAGCTGGTAGATGCCGACCTCGAACGACACCCGCGTCCGCGTGGACGGCTTCTCGAAGATCATCCCCAGCGAGCGGCCGGAGAGAAGCCGGTGCTCCTCGCGTCGGTGCTGGAGACCCTTGAGCCGATCCGCGAGGTCGAGCACCTCCATGAGCTCGCCGGCGGACCAGTCGGCGACGCGCGTGAACGAGCGTCCCTTGAGGCTGTCGGCAACCGCAACCACCGCCGCTCGATCCTAGTGGCCGCGACTGCCGCGCGGCCGTGTTCCTTAGCCGATGACTTCGCGGATCCGCACGGCGACGGCCTCCATCTCGAGCGCCGAGCCCGTCACGTCCTTGAGCATCTCGTCCGCGCGGACACGCTGGCCCTCGGACCACAGTTCGCGCAGCAGATTCCCCGCGTCGCGCGTTGTGAACCACTGCGTGCCGAACTTCTCCCGCAGGAAGTTCCGGAGCTGCGCCTCGAACGCCCACGAGCGCAGGTAGGCGGAGACATAGAAACCGGCATCGATGTCTGTGAGGTAGCTCGCGGGGGACGGCTCGATCTTGAGCGCGTCGCCGAGCAGCTCGACATAGCGGTTTCGCATCGTCGTCACGTCCGCGGCCGCGTGGAACTCGACCTCGTAGAGGATCTTGGCGCAGTAGCGGCGGACGAAGTAGAGGAGACCGGTCGCGCCCTCGGCCGCGTACTCGCCGGGACGGGGGAAGTCGAGTCGGCGCGACAGCCAGGCGGGATCGTCCGTCAGGTGCTGCAACAGCATCGCCCAGCCCTCGGTCACGGCGTTGTCGCCGAGTCGCTTGTCCTCCATCGACAGGGTGCGCGACGTGTTTGCGAAGTGCTCCGTGTGTCCGGCTTCGTGGAAGAGCGCGCGCCAGTCGTCGGGACCTCCGATCGGCTGGATCACGAGCATCACCTTGTCGGGAATCTCGATCGGCGCGCAGAACGCGCGCGGCGTCTTGTTCGGCCGCTCGTCCAGATCGAGGTGGACGTTCTCCTGTGACTTCAGGTCGATGCCGAGGTCCTCGAGCGTCGCCTCGAGCGCTGGCAGCATGCGGTCCGCCGGAAACAGCTCGTCCCACTGCGGCGCACGGAACAGTCGTCCGATGTCCCAGCGCTTCGCATCCGCGAGCCCGAAGCCGAGCCGCGAGCGGAACAGCGTGTTCGCAGTCTCCTCGTAGAGGCGCTCCGTCGAATCGAGCAACGCGCGGCACTGTGCGGCGAGCCCGTCGAGCTCGGCGGTGGGGAGAGCCTTGCGGTAGAGATCGAGGTAGGTGTCGAAGCCGAGCTCGGTGACCGCCGATTGCACGGCGCGCGCGCCGTCGAGGCTGATCGGGTTCATCCGCTCCTCGAGCACGTCGCTCAGCTGCTCGTCGATGCGCTCCCGCTTGGCTCGATCCGACTCGTTCGCCTGGTACGGGCGGAGCATGCGGAACGGGACGTCCTCGCCGTCGATCGTCACCTGGATCTCCGATTCGAGCGCGGCCAGCCGCTCGGCGTGGTCCCGTGTCAGCTCGCCGAAGTAGCCCTCGCAGGCGAATCGCCAGAGCTCCCGCACTCGTGTTCCGCCGTTGACGGAGAGGCCGATCGACTCGACCACACCCTTTTCGGTGAGGTTGCGGTGCCGCTCGAAGATCGGAGCGAGCTCGAACGACTCTTTCAGCCCGGCGTAATGGAGGTAGTACTCCTCGTCGAGCTCCGCGATGAACCGATCGGCCTGGTCGCGGTAGCTGTCGAGATCGCGGTCGGAGAGAGCGGCGGGCATCGAGTGCGTAGGATAACGCCGTGCAGGAGATCAGCCTCCGGACCGATCGGCGCACACAGCTCGTCGACATCACCTCGCAGGTCCAGGAAGCACTCGGCAGCACGAACGGGGCGGCCGCGGCGCTCGTATACGTGCCGCACACGACCGCGGGCGTCACGATCAACGAGGGCGCGGACCCGGCCGTCGCCCGCGACCTGGAGTCGGCGCTCGAGCGCGTCGTCGACGATGGCTGGGACTGGAAGCACGTCGAGGACCCGGACGGGCCGAACGCTCCCTCGCACATCCGCGCATCGCTGATGAGCCCGCAGATCCTCGTGCCGCTCGCCGACGGCAAGCTCGCTCTCGGCACGTGGCAGGGAATCTTCTTCTGCGAGTTCGACGGGCCGCGCGAGCGGAAGGTCTACGTTACGGCGCTCCAGTAGCCCGATCCGCAGCTCCTGCCCAGAACCCTAACGATCGCCTAACAGGCGGCTAAAGCCGGCGCGGTAAGAAGGAGACCTTCAAGAAGGAGGGGGTTGTGCGCCGGATCCTGCTCGGAGTCGTCCTTGCATCGATCGTGGTTCTCGGGGCGTCGCTCGTCGTCACGCTCCCCGGAGGCAGCACGCACGCGGCTCCGACGCGCAAGTCGATGCCCGCGGTCGGAATCCACAAGATCAAGCACGTGATCGTGATCATGCAGGAGAACCGCTCCTTCGATCAGTACTTCGGCACGTATCCCGGCGCCGACGGCATCCCGCGCAACGCCGACGGTAGCTTCGCGGTCTGCATTCCGAATCCGGCGACCGGGACGTGCGAGCGGCCGTTCCACGACACGGAGAACATGAACGCCGGCGGCCCGCACGGCCAGGCCGACGCGAAGGCGGACGTCGACGGCGGGAAGATGGATCGGTTCGTCGCGCGCGCGGAGAACGCGAGGGTCAAGGGCTGCAAGAACGACCCGACGAATCCGATCTGCTCGCAGCGCGCCGTCAACCCCGACGTGATGGGCTACCACGACGGGCAGGACATCCCGAACTACTGGGCGTACGCGAGGAACTTCGTGCTCCAGGACCACATGTTCGAGCCGAACGCGTCGTGGAGCCTGCCCGCGCACCTGTTCATGGTCTCCGAGTGGTCCGCGCACTGCACGAGCGCGACCGACCCGTTCAGCTGCGTCAACGCGCTCCAGAACCCGGGTCCGCCGCCGGATCAGAAGACGAACGTCACCCACACACCGCCCAAGTACGCCTGGACCGACCTGACGTACCTCCTGCACAAGCGTCACGTCAGCTGGCGTTACTACGTCTACACCGGCACCGAGCCCGACTGCGAGGACGACGCGATGATCTGCGAGTCGGTGAAGCAGGGCGCCAAGACGCCGGGAATCTGGAACCCGCTGCCGTACTTCACGACCGTCCAGCAGGACGACCAGCTTCAGGACGTCGTGTCGCTCGGCAACTACTTCAAGGCCGCGAAGGCGGGAACGCTGCCCGCCGTCTCCTGGATCGATCCGACGGGGAGCGTCAGCGAGCACCCGCCCGCGCTCGTGACGGCAGGGCAGACGTACGTCACGAACCTCGTCAACGCGGCGATGCGCGGGCCGGAGTGGAGGTCGACCGCGATCTTCCTCGCGTGGGACGACTGGGGCGGCTTCTACGATCACGTGGTCCCGCCGACGGTCGACGAGAACGGCTACGGCCTCCGCGTCCCTGGGATCGTGATCAGTCCCTACGCGCGGCACGGCTTCATCGACCACCAGATCCTGAGCTTCGACGCATACGACAAGTTCATCGAGGACGACTTCCTCGGCGGCCAGCGTCTCGATCCCGCGACGGACGGACGCCCCGATCCGCGGCCCGACGTCCGTGAGAGCGAGCCGATCCTCGGCAACCTCGTGGCCGACTTCGACTTCAAGCAGAAGCCGCGCAAGCCGCTGGTCCTGAACCCTCACCCGGTCACCGACCTGCACTAGCGCGCCTCCCCGGTACGGCTGTCCGCACCGCAGGACGCCGGAAGGCCACATTTCCCAGCCTCCCGCGGCCTGCGAGCGTGTCGGCATGAACGCCAGCGCAGGTTTCCTCGAGGAGATCACGATGACCAACGAAGCAATCGGCGCGCTCCGCGCGCGACTCGCCGGCGACGTCGTCGTTCCCGGAGATATCGACTGGGACGATGCTCGTCAGGCGTGGAACCTCGCCGTCGACCAGCGTCCGGCGGCGGTGGCGATCCCCGAGACCGCCGAGGACGTCGTCGCAATCGTCGAGTTCGCGCGCTCGCACCGGCTCAGGGTGGCGCCGCAGGGCACGGGACATGCGGCGAGCCCGATGGGATCGCTCGACGGGACCGTGCTCGTCAAGACAGCGCGCATGCGCGGCGTCGAGATCGATCCGCGGAGGCGGCGTGCCCGCGTCGAGGCCGGCGTCCTCTGGGGGGAGGTGTCCAGGGCCGCTGCCGTGCACGGCCTCGCCGCTCTCGCGGGATCGTCGCCGGACGTCGGCGTCGTCGGCTACACGCTGGGCGGCGGCATCGGCTGGCTCGGACGCAGGTACGGCCTCGCCTCCGAGAGCGTCCTCGCCGTGGAGCTCGTCACCGGGGACGGGGAGCACCTCCGCGCGGACGCCGATCACGAGCCCGAGCTCTTCTGGGCGCTCCGGGGAGGCGGTGGCAGCTTCGGGATCGTGACCGCGATCGAGTTCGCGCTCCATCCCGTGAGCGAGGTGCACGCCGGCATCCTGTTCTGGCCGCTCGAGCGGGCGGGCGAGGTGGTTCGCGCGTGGCGAGCCTGGGTCGAGACCGTGCCGGTCGAAGCGACGTCCCTCGCTCGGCTCCTGCGGCTTCCCCCGATCCCCGACATCCCGGAACCGTTGCGCGGGCGCTCGTTCGTCGCGGTCGAGGCCGCCTTGATCATGGGCGACGACGACGCCGGCGACCTGCTCCGCCCGTTGCGCGAGCTCGAGCCGGAGCTGGATACGTTCGCGACGATCCCCGTCGAGCAGCTAAGCAAGCTTCACATGGATCCGGACCATCCCGTGGCAGGGATCGGCGACGGCATGCTGCTGGCCGACTTCCCCGAGGAGGCGGTCGAGGCGATGCTCGGCGCCGCCGGACCCGCCTCCGGCTCGACGCTCGTCTCCGTCGAGATCCGCCACCTCGGTGGCGCGCTCGCCGCCGTGAAGCGCGATCACGGTGCGCTCGCGTCGCTCGATGCAGCCTTCGCCGTGTTCGCGGTCGGGAGCGCGATGACACCGGAGACGGTGGCGGCGACGTCCGCCGACGTCGCCGCCGTCCACCGGGCGCTCGCACGCTGGGATTCGGGCCGGTCGTACCTGAACTTCACAGAGCGGCCCGAGGACGGGAATCGACTGTTCGGCTCGGCCGCGTACCGTCGCCTGCAGCGCGTCAAGGCGGCGTACGACCCGGACAGCGTCTTCCGGTCGAACCACCCGATCCCGGCCCGGTTCGTGACCACGGCGCGCCGGCGGACGAGGGTGGCGCGGCCGATGCGAGGGATCGCGGCCGGACCGCAGCCGCGCGTCTGACACGAGTAGCCTGAGCCTCCGTGGCCGCGCCCGTCACGGAGGATCAGGAGCTCGAGCTCACCGTCGACTCGCTCGCGTACGGCGGCAACGGCGTCGCCCGCCTGAACGGGTTCGTCGTCTTCGTGCGCCGAGGCCTGCCCGGGGACACGGTCCGCGCCCGCGTCACGAAGGTGCACCGGCGACATGCGGACGCGCTCGCCGTCGAGATCCTGAGTCCCGGCCAGGACCGCGTCGAGGCGCCGTGCTCCCACTTCCCGGCCTGCGGCGGCTGCCGGTTCCAGGACCTCGCCTACGAGGCGCAGACGGCAGCCAAGGAGGCCCAGGTGGCGGATGCGCTTCGGCGTCTCGGCGGGATCGAGACTCCACCGCTCGAGTCGATCGTCCCGGCCGCGGAGGTCTTCCACTACCGGAACAAGCTCGAGTACTCGTTCGCGCAGCCGGACGGCGGAGCGGCGCTCGGCTTCCACGCCGCCGGGCGCTGGGACGAGGTGCTCGAGATCGAGCGCTGCTGGCTGACGACCGACCTCGGCAATGCGATCCGCGACGCCGTTCGCGAGTGGGCGCGAGGCGAGCAGCTCGTCGCGTATGACCAGGGCGACCAGACCGGCTATCTGCGGCACCTCGTCGTCCGCGAGGGCCGCAACACGGGCCAGGTGCTCGTACAGCTCGTCACTGCGAAGGGCGAGCGGTTCGACTCGGGACACTTCGTCGACGTCCTCCGCCGCTTCCCCGAGGTGCGGTCGATCCACTGGTCCGAGAACGAGTCGCCGGCCGAGGTGACGAACCTGCCGACGACGCTGCTCTGGGGGGAGGACGCGATCGAAGAGGAGCTATGCGGCCTCCTCTTCCGTGTGCGTCCGAACGCGTTCCTCCAGACGAACACGCGCATGGCCGAGCATCTCTACGAGCTCGTTCGCGAGCTCGCAGCGTTGACCGGTACGCAGACCGTGTACGACCTGTACTGCGGTATCGGCTCGATCGGGCTCGTGCTCGCAGGCTCGTCGCTGACCGTGTGGGGGATCGAGGTGTCGGAAGAGTCGGTCGCCTGCGCGCTCGAGAACGCCGACCTGAATGGCATCTCGAACGCTGCCTTCTTCGCCGGCAACGTCGGCCAGTCGCTACGGGAGCTCCACGAGCGGGCCGGCGATCCGGACCTCGTCGTCGTCGACCCGCCGCGAGCAGGCCTCGCCGGCAAGGCGCTGCGCCGACTCGGCGAGATCGGCGCTCCCCGCGTGGTCTACGTCTCGTGCAACCCGACGACGCTCGCGGGGGACCTCAAGGTCCTCCGTGCCGACTACGGCTACGAGCTGCTGCGTGCGAGGCCGGTCGACATGTTCCCGCACACGCCGCACATCGAGACCGTCGCCCTGCTCGAGCGACGCGCATGAGGATCCGTCGCGCGGGAGGCGACGACGCCGGAGCCGTCGCCGATGTGTTCATCGCTGCGCGCAAGCCGATGCTCGCGTACCTCCCGGACCTCCACACGGAGCAGGACATCCGAGGGTGGATCGCCCGTGTCGTCGCGAGCGAGGAGGTCTGGGTGGCCGAGGTCGACGGCACCGTCTGCGGCTTCAGCTCCCTCGAGGACGACCTGCTCGGCCATCTCTATGTCGATCCACGGTTCCAAAACCGCGGGATCGGGACCGCGCTGCTGGACCACGCCAAGTCTCAGCGGCGGGCGGGCCTCCGGCTCTGGGTCTTTCAGCAGAACACCGGTGCGCGTCGCCTGTACGAGCGGAACGGCTTCGTCGTGCTCGAGTTGACAAGCGGCTCGGGCAACGAGGAACGCGTGCCCGACGCGCTCTACGGCTGGCGCTGACCCGCGTCGCTCGTCGGCGCCTGGAGCGACCACCCCTCTTGCCTGACGCGCTTCCACAGCAGGTCCGCGTTCGGCACGAGGAAGCCGAGCGCGAGACCCGGCAGCGCGGGCAGACCGGCCCGCTGCGCCCAGACGGTGATCGTGATCGTAATCCCGAGTGACGCGGTGAGCGCCCACCACGTGAGTCCTCTCCGCAGACCGAACCGCGCCGCCGCGGCGAGGAAGAGCGCGAAGAACAGGACGTCGGGAACGCCGAGGTTCGCGCCTGCGTCCACGCCGGGAATCGGCAGCGCGTAGGACAGCGAGGTGAACACGTCCGGGTGCTGCGTGACGATCACCTTCGTCGGCCCGCGCCACACGGAGTACGCGTCGACCCACGGGATGATCAGCGCGACGACGACGACCCACGCCGCGGTCTCGAAGTAGTGGAGGAACCAGAAGCCGGCGAAGGTGATCGCGAACAGCTTCGTGAGGTTCTCCGGTGTGTTCCAGCCGGCGACGTGGAACGCCCACGTGAGGACGCCGAGCGCGATCGCGACCGGCAGCAGCCCCGGTGCTCGGCGGAGAGGGAGCAGCAGCCACACGACGGCGAACGAGGCGGGAATGAGCACGAAGGCGAGAAAGGCAACGTCCCACCAGTCCGACGACGCGTTCCAGAGGCTCGCGTGGAACGTGTCGTAGAGGGCGAGGCCCGCGACGAGCGTCAGTAAGGTGGGAGCTCGGCCCACCACGGGCCGACCGCCTTGAACGCGTTCCAGAACCGGTTCTTGGCCTGCGCTTCGTCGAGGGATGCGTCGATGTCGGGGACGACGAGCGCGTCGACCGTGGCCGTGAAGCGCTGCAGTTCGCCGATCCTCCATTCGACCGGGTCCGCGAGCGGGAAGGCGATCGAGTTGAGGAACGCGACGGTCTCCTCGCCCATCGGCACGATCAGCTTCGGCTGCACGATGTGCAGCTCACGCGTCAGAAACGGACGCGACTCCTCCTCGTCTCCGTCTGCGAACTTCATGCAGTTCGTCCCGTAGATCGTCATCGGGTCGACGTGCAGGCGCTGCAGCGACTTGAGGATCGCCTGGCCGGATCGGCCGAAGAAGGCGACGCCTTCCTGCACCTCGGATGCCTCCGGCCGGAACTTCAGCAACATGATGTCCCCGAGCGGGTGCCCGGAGCCGAGCACCGGGACGCGACCGTGTGCCGCGCGCGCGATCTCGTGGCCGAGGGCGTTGATCTCGAGGATCGCCTTGTCGCGGTACTTCTCGTAGATCTCGTCGGTGGACACAGGGCTCACGGCGCCAAGACGAGGTTCTGCGTTAGCGGACCCGTTCCTTGGCCTGGGCCATCCATTTGAGCCCCTGGAGGTAGACGAGCGACTTGGGGCGGCGCAGGACGTGGGCCGAGCGGAGCGAGATCAGGAACTCCTCCGGGCCCTCGAACCGGCGCATCCGCAGGGCACCTGTGCCGACTCCCTGGAGAACGTGCGCGTCGGAGCCCGCTCCCACGGTGAGGTTGTACTTCGCCGCAAAGCGCACGGCCTCGTCGTTGTAGGCCTCGAACAGCAGGCGGGCGTTGTACGCCTCGAAGACGTCGATGTCCGCGAGGTGGCGGTGGAGCGTCGCGGCGTCGGGGATCGAGTGGAGCCGGTCGAACGGGTGCGGCAGGTAGACGAGCCCGCCCTGCTGCTTGATCGCGACGATCGTCTCCGCGAACGAGAGGCCGCGCGGGATCTCCTCCTCGAGGAAGAGGCCGATCACCTCGCCTTGGCCGTGCGTCTTCACCTCCTCGCCGGGGATCACGACGACCTCGCGGTCGCGCGCGATCTCGACCGCTTCCTTCGCGCCGCCGATCGCGTTGTGGTCGGTGACGGCGATCGCGCCGAGCCCGATCGCCTCTGCGTACATGACGAGATCCTCGGGCTCGACCGCGCAGTCGTGCGACCAGCTCGTGTGCATGTGGAGGTCGCAGACGATCCAGTCGCGGCTCGCCAACGGATCCGCGTGCGGCGTGGGTCGGCGACGGCGAGAGAGCGAGCCGTAGAGGTCGTCGAGCTCCGCTGCGACCGCCGCGAAGCTCTCCCGCTCGCCTGCCTTCCGCGCTTCCCTTTGGCGGCGCTCGCGGAAGTCTTCGTCCTCGGCGAGTCGCGAGACCTCCGCGCCGGCCAGCTCCGGTTGCTCAGCGCGGCCCGACGGCGCGGCGATCGCGCAGCCTGCCGCCGAGGCTTCGAGCAAGGCGCGGCCGAGCCCTGTGACTCCCGGGACGAAGACGGCGGCGCAGTTCAAAATTTGCGCGCGCGCAGGCCCGTCGCGCGCGGTCGTGACGGTCACCCGGGCGCGGAGGTCTCGTCCGATCGTCGGCCTCCCCATCAACGGCTTCGTCCTCAGCACGACGAGTTCCCAGTCGGGCAGCTCGTCGAGCGCTCGCAGGACCGAGCGTGCGAGCGGTCGCTCGGTCGGTCGCCACTCGAGCACGATGCGCCGCTCCTTCGGTGTGGGCCGAAACAGCTCGGGGTCGACTCCTTCGGACACGATTCGGTACTGGCCCGGAAACCGCACGGCGGCCGCCTCGGCCGTCGCCTCGCTCGTGGCGACGAGCGCGTCGAGGCGTGCGAGCAGTCGGTCGCGCTGCGCCTTGCCGGGCGGATAGGACAGCCGGTCGCGGGAGACGAAGGTGGCGACGGTCAGGGCCTGGGCGTCGCGCAGCGCGAGGTACGAGAGGCTGGGGAGGCCCGGCTCGAAGCCGTGAACGATGTCGAACTGCCCGAGCGCGAGCGCGAGCGAGAGGTTCGCGCGTGCGCCCACCGGCACGCCGATGCGGCTGCGCCTCGAGATCGGCACGGCCGGCCCGAGCGTGACCACGTCCGCGTCCAGGCCGTCGAGCAGTGCGCGACGTCCCGCGGCGAGGTCGCGCGTCCGGTTGGACGAGACGAGGATCGTGACGCCGTGGCCGAGCTCGTGGAGCTCGCGCGCGATCCCCGCGACGTGCTCGTTGACGTCGTGGGGCTGCGACCAGGCGAACGGTGTGACGAGGCAGATCCGAAGGCCGCCCACACCCCGAGTCTAGGCGCTACGTCGCGGTTGCTTCGCGTTCCCTCACGCTCTTGCGCGCGTTCTCGCGGATGAATCGCTCGGTCGCCTCGTGTGCCTCGTCGTCGACGACCTGCTTGGGCGGCGACTTCATCAGGTAGGAGCTCGGCCCCTCGAGCGCGCCGGCGACGCCGTTGTTCAGCGCGAGCTTCGAGAGCCGGACCGCGTCGATCACGATCCCGGCGGAGTTCGGCGAGTCCCAGACCTCGAGCTTGAGCTCGACGTTGAGCGGCACGTCGCCGAAGGCCGAGCCCTCCATGCGGATGTACGCCCATTTGCGATCTGTGAGCCACGGGACGTAGTCCGACGGGCCGACGTGGACGTTGCCGGCGCCGAGGTCGTAGTCGAGCATCGACGTGACGGCGTTCGTCTTCGAGATCTTCTTGGACTCGAGGCGCTCGCGCTCCAGCATGTTCAGGAAGTCCGAGTTGCCGCCGACGTTCAGCTGCATCGTCTTGTCGAGCTTCACGCCGCGCTCCCGGAAGAGCGACGTCAGCACGCGGTGCGTGATCGTCGCGCCGACCTGCGACTTGATGTCGTCGCCGATGATCGGCAGTCCCTTCTCCTCGAACCGGCGTTGCCAGTACGACTCGCGTGCGATGAAGACGGGCATGCAGTTGACCATCGCGCAGCCCGCCTCGAGGATCTGCTCCGAATACCACTTCGTCGCGGCCTCCGAGCCGACCGGGAGGTAGTTGACGACGACATCGGTCTTCGTGTCCCGGAGGATTCTCACGACGTCGGCCGTTTGGCCCGGCGCCTTCGTGACGACCTTCGAGACGTACTTGCCGAGACCGTCGTGCGTCATCCCGCGCGAGACCGTCACGCCGGTCTTCGGGACGTCGGCGAACTTGATCGTGTCGTTCGGATGCGCCCACATCGCCTCGGACAGGTCCTTGCCGACCTTGTCGGCGGTTACGTCGAATGCAGCCGTGAACTCGATGTCGCGCACGTGATAGCCGCCGAGGTTGACGTGCATCAGCCCCGGGACGAACTCGTCGTCCGGCGCGTCCTTGTAGTACTCGACTCCCTGGAGGAGCGAGTTCGCGCAGTTCCCGACGCCGATGATCGCAACCCGCACGCGATCGTCGAGCTGCCCCTTTCCGTTCTGTCTACCGTTCGTCTGAGTCATTCGTGGAGCCTCCAAGAGCGAGCAGTTGCTTGCGGACGTGCAGGATGCGCTGGACGACCGTGACCCAGGCGGCCGTCGCGACGAGCGCGATCGACGCTGCGAGGAGCCAGATGCTGATCGGGGCGAGCACGAGGCCGGCCGTGATCACCACCACGCGCTCCGCGCGCGAGCCGATGCCGACGTCGCCGCGCAGCCCGATCGACTCGGCCCGCGCTCGCGTGTAGCTGACGAGGAACGAGCCGGCGACGGCGGCGATCGCGAGCGCGAGCGGGATCGTGTGGTCGTACCGCGCGAATACGAGTGCGATTGCGCCGAGCATCGTTCCCTCGCCGATCCGGTCCGTGGTCGAGTCGAGGAACGCGCCGAACGGCGTCGTCTTGCCTCCCGCGCGTGCGAGCGCGCCGTCGAGGATGTCGAGGATCGAGCCGATGACGAAGAGGGCCGCTCCGAGCCAGTAGAAGAGCCAGACGTTGCGGTTCTCGAAGAAGACGAGCACGGAGGCGGTCAGGCAGAGGGTGACTCCGGCCGCGGTGAGCGCGTTCGGCGTCACTCGTGTGCGCGTCAGGCCGACGACCGACCGGGACGCGATCGAGCGTGCGCCGGTCGTGTACCCGGCCTTGACCCGGTGCAGCGCTGCAGTCTCTCTCAAGCCTTCACCCATCGCATTCCTGCTATGGGCAGGACTATAGCAGTTTTGCGATGAAGGTCCGGACGCTGGCCCGGTAGACGACCGCCAGGGTGAGGAGCGCGAGCAGGATGCCGGCCGCGACGTCGAGCCAGTAGTGGTTCCCAGTGGCCATGACCGCGAACCACACCCAGGCGGGCCAGAGCAGCCACAGCACCTTGAAGATTCGCCGGCGGACGACCGAGGCCAGGACGACGCCGACGATCAGCGCGTCGGCGGCGTGGAGACTCGGCATCGCCGCGTACGGATTGGCCGCGAGCGAGACGAGCCCGCTCCCGTGGTTGAGGCCGCCGAAGTTGTCGAGCGTGTCGAGGAAGCCGATGCTCGGGAACATGCGCGGAGGCGCGGTCGGCAGCAGCACGTAGCCGACGAGACCGAGGATGTTGGCGGCGAGGATCGCGTTGCGGAAGCGGAGGAATCCCTCGTTCCGGCGCAGGTAGACCCAGAGCAACGCGAGCCCGACGACGGTGAACTCGGAGTTCCAGTACGTCCACGCCACCGCGTCGGTGACGAACCGCGACGAACTCGCGAACTGCTGGAGGGTGAGCTCGATGACGCGATGGGTCGTGTGCTGCTCGAAGTCGAGGACCCGCCAGCCGTTCGCGAACGCTCGTGACGGGTCACGGTCGGCGAGCCCGCGGGCGAGCTGGTAGACGAGCAGGAAGCCGAACCAGATCGCCAGCTGACGGGCGAGATCTGCGTAACCGCGCGGCAGAAAGCGGCGGCCTGCTGCGACGACAGCGGACACGGCGCCGCCATTTTAGCCGCCCCTTCTGCCACCACGCCGGGGCGCGACCCGCCAAACCAAGCCGTTTTTCGGCTCGTCAGCCGCCGATCTGCGACATCGAGCGGCTCGCCCGCACGAATCCGGGCTCGTTCACCCGGTGCTTGAGCTCCTTGTGCCTGACGGCGAAGCGGATCAGCTCGACGAGCTCCTCGTCGGAGCTGCCGTCCCGCAGCGGCGTCTTCAGGTCCCACTCTCGCCGCGAGAAGAGACACGTGCGCAGCTGGCCATCCGCGGTGAGCCGGATCCGGTCGCAACTCGAGCAGAAGGGCTCGCTCACGGGATTGACGAAGCCGATCTCGCCCGCTCCGTCGGCGAAGCGGAAGCGCCGTGCGGTCGACGAGGCTTTCGCAGGGACCTCGACCAGCGTCCCGAAGCGCGCCTCGATCAACGCACGGATCTCGGCACCGGAGAGGACCTGGTCGGCGCTCCACACGCGGTCCGCGTCGAGCGGCATGAACTCGATGAAGCGGACGACGTACGGCTTCCGCCGCGCGAGCTCCGCGAGCGCAGGCACTTCCTCTTCGGTGAAGCCCTTGATCGCGACGCAGTTGACCTTGATCGGACGCAGCTCCGGAAAGCGCTCCGCCTCCGCGAGCCCAGCGAGCACCTGGTCGAGCGCGTCGCGCCGTGTGATCTCGGCGAAGCGGACGTGGTCGAGCGAGTCGAGCGAGACGTTGATCCGCTTGAGGCCCGCGCCGACGAGCGGTCCCGCGAGTCGGTCGAGCAGGATCCCGTTCGTAGTCAGCGAGAGGTCGCGGACGCCCTCCGTCCCGGCGAGCATGCCGACGAGGGCGGGGAGGTCGCGTCGCACGAGCGGCTCGCCGCCGGTCAGCCGGACCTCGTCGACGCCGATGCCTGCGAGCAGCCGCACGATCCGAGTGATCTCCTCGTAGGTCAGGATCTCGTCGCGCCGCAGCCACTCCAGCCCTTCCGCCGGCATGCAGTAGGTGCAGCGGAAGTTGCACTTGTCGGTGACCGACACGCGCACGCTGTGGATCTCGCGCCCCCAGGAGTCGGTCAACGGTTCCACGACTCCAAGCCTACCCGGGAGAATCGCTCTCGATGCCCGTCCTCCTCCCGCTGATCGCCGTCACCGCGGTCTGGGGCGTGACCTTCGTCCAGGTGAAGGACGCGGTTGCGATCTACCCGCTCTTCGCCTTCCTCGCCGTGCGGTTCGCGATCGCGTCGACCACGCTGGCCGTGCCCGCGGCGCGGCGAGTGCGCGGCCTTGGCCAGCGGGGCCTCGCCGCAGGTGCCCTGCTCGGCGTGCTGCTCGCGGCCGGGTACGCGCTACAGACCGCGGGGCTCGAGCGCACCACCGTCTCCAGCACGGGCTTCATCACCGGTCTCTACGTCGTCCTGACGCCGTTGTTCGGGCTCGCGTTCTTCCGCACCCGCGTCGGCCTCGAGGTCTGGGGCGGCGTCGTGCTGGCGGTGATCGGGCTGGCGATGCTCTCAGGCGTCCAGGCCGGCTCGACCTACGGCGACGCACTCGTGCTCGCGAGCGCGGCCGCGCAGGCGCTCCAGATCGTCGGCGTCGAGCGGTTCGCGTCGCGCTACGACGCGATCGCGCTCACGTTCGTGGAGATGATCGTTTCGTTCGGGGTCTTCCTCGTGATCGCGCTGGCGATCGGCGACCTCGGCGTGCCGCGCGGCCGGACCGTCTGGGGTGCCCTGCTCGTCACCGGTGTCTTCGCGAGCGCGCTCGCGTATCTCGTCCAGGTGTGGGCACAACGGCGCATGAGCGCGGCGCGGATCGCGATCGTCTTCTCGCTCGAGACCGTCTTCGCCGGCCTCTTCGGGTTCGTCCTCGCCGGGGACCGCCTCGGCGCGCTCGGCTGGGGCGGATGCGCGGTGATCCTGGCGGGGATCGTCCTGGCCGAGCCTGCGGCCGCCGGCGTGCTGCGGCGGCTCGTCGGAGGTGGCGGCGGCGGGCGCGACGGGACGGTGGCAGCGGCCTCCGATGATTGATACCCTCAGACTCAGATTTTCTCAGTAAACGTAAAGAAGGAGATACACGCAATGGCGAAGACCATTGGTATCGACCTCGGGACGACCAACAGCTGCATGGCCGTGCTCGAGGGCGGCGAGCCGACCGTGATCCCGAACGCCGAGGGCGGTCGGACGACACCGTCGGTCGTCGCGTTCACGAAGGACGGGCAGCGGCTCGTCGGAGCGCCGGCTCGGCGCCAGCAGGTGACGAACCCCGAGAACACGATCTTCTCGATCAAGCGGTTCATGGGCCGGAAGTGGGACGAGGTCTCGGAGGAGATGACGATCGTCCCCTACGAGGTCGTCAAGGGCGCGAACGGCGACGCGCGCGTGCAGGTCGAGGGCAAGGACTACGCGCCGCCGGAGATCAGCGCCATGATCCTCCAGAAGCTCAAGGCCGATGCGGAGGCCTATCTCGGCGAATCCGTCTCGGACGCCGTGATCACCGTCCCTGCCTACTTCAACAACGCGCAGCGGGAGGCGACGAAGGACGCCGGCAAGATCGCCGGGCTCAACGTCCTCCGGATCATCAACGAGCCGACTGCGGCAGCGCTCGCGTACGGCCTCGACAAGGAAGGCTCCGACCAGACGATCCTCGTCTTCGACCTCGGCGGCGGCACGTTCGACGTGTCCGTGCTCGAGCTCGGCGAGGGCGTCTTCGAGGTGAAGGCGACGAACGGCGACAACCACCTCGGCGGCGACAACTTCGACAAGGCGATCGTCGACTGGATGGTCTCCGAGTTCAAGAAGGACCAGGGCATCGACCTGGCAGCGGATCGGATGGCGCTGCAGCGTCTCTACGAGGCTGCCGAGAAGGCGAAGATCGAGCTCTCGTCGACGATGACGACGCAGATCAACCTGCCGTTCATCACGGCAACTCAGGAGGGGCCGAAGCACCTCGACCTCCAGCTCACCCGCGCGAAGCTCGAGGAGCTCGTCGCGGATCTGATCGAGCGGACCGTCGGCCCGACGCGCCAGGCGCTCTCCGACGCCGGCATCGACAAGTCGAAGATCGACCATGTCGTGCTCGTCGGCGGCATGACGCGCATGCCTGCGGTCCAGGCGAAGGTCAAGGAGCTCATCGGCAAGGACCCGCACAAGGGCGTCAACCCGGACGAGGTCGTCGCCGTCGGCGCCGCGATCCAGGCTGGCGTCCTCCGCGGCGAGGTGAAGGACATCCTCCTGCTCGACGTGACGCCGCTCTCGCTCGGTATCGAGACGAAGGGCGGTGTGGCGACGAAGCTGATCGAGCGCAACACGACGATTCCGACGAAGAAGTCCGAGACGTTCACCACGGCCGAGGACAACCAGCCCTCCGTCGAGGTGCACGTGCTGCAGGGCGAGTCGGAGATGGCGGCGTTCAACAAGACGCTCGGCAAGTTCCAGCTCGTCGGGATTCCGCCCGCACCGCGCGGGATGCCGCAGATCGAGGTCTCGTTCGACATCGACGCGAACGGGATCATCAACGTCTCGGCGAAGGATCTCGGGACCGGGAACCAGCAGCAGATCCGCATCGAGGGCGGCTCGGGCCTGAAGGAAGAAGAGGTCCAGCAGATGATCCGCGACGCGGAGGCGCACGCCGACGAGGCACGCAAGCTGCGCGAGGTCGCCGACACGAAGAACGTCGCCGAAACGCTCGCGTACCAGACCGAGCGCTCGCTCAAGGATCACCGGGAGGCGCTCGACGAGGCCGACGCGGCAACGATCGAGGGCCGCGTCATGGAGCTGCGCCAGGCGCTCGAGAGCGACGACGTCGCCGAGATCAGGGCGAAGACGCAGGCGCTGGAGGAGGCCTCGCACAAGCTCGCCGAAGCGGTGTACGCGTCGGCCCAGCAGCAGCCCCAGACGGCGACCACCGGTGAGAACGGCTCGGCTTCGTCCAGCGACGACGAGGTCGTCGAGGACGCGGACTACGAGGTCATCGACGAGCCGGAGGAGGCCACGAAGTCGTAATGGCCGACGAGCAGCTCACGCGGGACGAGACGCCCGAGACGCAGAGCGAGCAGGCGCAGACCGAGGAGGGCGGCGACGTCGACGTCGCCGCCCTCAAGGCCGAGCGGGACGAGTTGTTCGACCACCTCCAGCGGCTCGCAGCCGAGTTCGACAACTTCCGCAAGCGAAGCGTGCGCGAGCAGGCGGCGCTCTCGCAGCGGGCGAACGAGCGACTCGTGAAGGAGCTCCTGCCGATCCTCGACGACCTCGGCCGCGCGCTCGACGCCGCCGCCGAGCACGAGGAGGCGAAGCTCGAGGAGGGCGTGCGGCTCGTCCATCGTGCGCTCGCCGAGGTGCTGGCGAAGGAAGGCGTCGCGGAGATCGCCACCGACGGCCGCTTCGACCCGCACGTGCACGAGGCGCTGCTGACGCAGCCGTCGGACGCCGAGGAGGGCAGCGTGATCGAGGTCGTGCAGAAGGGCTACGTGCTCGGCGACCGCGTACTGCGGCCGGCACGCGTCGTGGTCGCGGCCACGCCGCCGTCCGACGAGGCCTGACGTGGCGACGCTGTACGACACGCTCGGTGTCAAGAAGGGCGCGTCCCAGGACGAGATCAAGAAGGCGTACCGGAAGCTTGCTGCCAGGTACCACCCGGACAAGAACCCCGGAGACGCCTCCGCCGAGGAGAAGTTCAAGGAGCTCCAGGCGGCGTACGACGTCCTCTCCGACCCGGACAAACGCAAGCAGTACGACACCTACGGGTCCACGAACGGCAGAACGGGCTTCGATCCGCGCAACGCCGACTTCGGCGGCGGGAGTTTCACGATCAACGATCTCGGCGATCTCGGCGACTTGTTCGGCGGGTTGTTCAATCGCGGCGGCCGTTCGCAGTCGCAGCGGCGTCCCGAGCGCGGCGCCGACGTCGAGGTGTCGGTGAACGTGTCTTTCGAGGACTCGCTGCGCGGGATCGAGACGAAGATCCCCGTCGAGATGACCACGGCCTGCCGCGAGTGCGGCGGCTCGGGGGCGCAGCCAGGGACGACCCCGGTGATCTGCCCCGAGTGCAACGGCCGCGGCGTCGTCTCGGAGAGCCAGGGTCTGTTCGCGCTGTCCCAGCCGTGCCCCCGCTGTCGCGGCAACGGAACCGTGATCGAGAAGCCGTGCGCGAAGTGCGGCGGCAGCGGACGCGAGCGGCGGACGAAGAACTACACGGTGAAGATCCCGGCCGGGGTCAAGGACGGCACGAGGATCAAGCTCAAGGGGAAGGGCGAACAAGGCGCAAACGGCGGTGCTGCCGGCGACCTCGTCGTGATCACGCGCGTCGCGCCGTCGGAGCGGTACGAGCGCCGCGACGCGGATCTCGTCATCGACGTCCCCGTCACCTACGCCGAGGCGGCGCTCGGCGCGATGGTCGAGGTGCCGACTCCCTATGGCGAACGGCTTTCGCTGAAGGTGAAGGCGGGCTCGCAGGACGGACAGCTGCTTCGCATGCGCGGCCACGGGGCGCCCAAGCTCAAGGGCAGCGGCCGCGGCGACCTGCTCGCACGGTTGCGCGTCACGGTTCCGAAGAAGCTCTCGAAGCAGGAGCGCGAGGCGCTCGAGACGTTGAAGAAGGTCTCGCACGAGAACCCGCGCGAGGTGTTCGAGTCGTGAAGCTCGCCGCCATCCTCCTCGTCTCGATCGGGGTCACCGGCCTCATCGTCGGGTACGCACTGATGCGTCGTCGCGTCGAGCAGATGCGCAGACCGAAGGCGGGTGGCAAGTGATGGACGACCGGCCGCGGTACATGATCTCCGTCGCCTCCGAGCTCGTCGGCGTGCATCCGCAGACGCTGCGCATCTACGAGGCGAAGGGGCTGATCCGCCCGAAGCGCACCGCAGGCAACACGCGGCTCTACTCCGAGGCAGACATCGAGCGCCTTCGGCTGATCCAACAGCTGACGAACGAGTTGGGCCTGAACCTCGCTGGCGTCGAGCACGTGCTCCGGCTGCAGGACGACCTCGTCCAGATGCGTCGGCGGCTCGACCGGATGGAGCGCGAGATGCGGGAAGCGATCAGCGCCGTCCACCGCCAGTACCGGCGCGACCTCGTTCCCTACCAACCCCCGACCCAATTGACACCGACATGGACTTCAACAGGCTCACGCTGAAATCACAGGAAGCGATCGCGAGCGCACAGGAGCTCGCGCGCAGACGCGGGAACCCCGAGCTCTATCCCGAGCACCTGGTGCTCGCGCTCCTCGACCAGGAGCTGCCGCAGCAGCTCGTCCCAGACGCCGCTGCGCTGCGCGTACAGACCGATGTCGCGTTGCGGGGCAGGCCGACGATCGAGGGCGCGCACCAGCAGCCGGGCGTCTCTGCCGCGTTCTCGCGCGTGCTCGACGACGCCGCCGACGAGGCGAGGCGGATGGAGGACGACTACGTCTCGACCGAGCACCTGCTGCTCGCGCTCGAGGTCGTCCCGCGCGACCAACTCCTGGCC
>DASPSY010000037.1:0-14764 GCA_035623685.1 Gaiellaceae bacterium | reverse complement strand
TCCGTGGCGGCGCGTGGCTGGTCGTGCTGCTCGCGATGACGGGCGTCGGTCTCTCCCTTCGCTACTGGCAATCCCGCCACTCGGTCTGGTTCGCGATTCCGGTTGGACTCGTGCTGCTCGCAGGCGAGTTCGGATTCTTCCTCGCGACGCCCCGGCTGCTGCTCGACCTGCCTTTCGCCTGGCGTGATCTCGTGCCCGGCGCGGCGATCTGCGCAGTTGCGGCGATCATCGTCAACGCGGTCACCTCGTACTCCCTGCACAAGTGGTTCGGCGAATACGGACACGCCTACGGCGGCTTCGGCGTCGCACTGGCACTCATCTCCGCGGTCGGCATCACCGCCTCGTTCTGGGTCTGGGTCGCCGCGGCCATGGGCGTCTACTGGGAACGACAAGCAGGATCCGCGACCGTCGCGGCGATGGAGGAGCTCTCCGCCCAGGCCGGCAAGTCGTAGGACGGCGGCGCGTCAACCACGCGGCCTCTCGAGCATCGCCTCGATCCGATCGAGTCGTTTGGCAAGCTCGTCGAAGCGCGTCTCCATGCGGTCGAACTCGACTTCCTCGGCCGCGGCCTCCGCGAGCCCTCGCTCTTTCTGCGCGCGTGCGACGAAGGTCGAGGTGATCGCCGCCGTAATGATCGCGAGGAACGCGATGCCCTCGAGCATCACGAACGAGGCGATGGCTCGACCGATCGGCTTCGTCGGGGTGACGTCGCCGTAGCCGACCGTGGTGACGGTCTGGAGCGACCACCACATGCCGACCCAGACGTTCTTGTACTCGTCGTGGTCCAAGAGCCGCATCGCGACTCCTCCCGCGACCACGACGGACGCAGTCGCCGCGGCGATGACGGCCGCCGCCGTCCGAACGGATGGTGGCTCGCGCAGGAACTTGTCCATGCGACGCTCGATCGGATTCGGCGGCGCCGGCATTCTCACTCGGGGTGACTGTGCCACCCACTCACCGTCCTGCTAGGCGGCCTGGGCCGTCGACGTCGGCGGAATCAACGCTCCGATCAGCCAGAAGATCGGCAGGAAGATGCCGAAGAGGAACATGACCCAGTGGCCTTTTCGAAGCGTCTTGAACCCGAAAAAGACCAGGATCAGGACGTACAGCAGGACGCCGAACCCACCAATGCCCCACCACATGTCGAACCTCCTTTCGATGTTTCGTTCTAGGGACTTCCGTCGCCGGGCCTGCTTCCTACCCGTGGATTCCGTGCGCGACCGCCACCTTCGTCTGGTGCTCGTGCAGTGACTGCTCGTCCTCGTGTGTCCCAGCCGGCTTGAGATCGAAGACGACCTTCTTCACGGTTCCGGTAAAGGCGTACGGCGCCCTGTCCTCGTAGGCCAGATCGACGACGCCGCCGTTGTCGCGGCCGACGTCCATCCCGGCGTACGTCGTGAAGATCAGGGAGATCGTGTGTGGCATCGTGCCTTCCCCGATCTGTTCGTCGTTCGCCCAGAGCGTCACCTTGCCGCTTGTGCCGGGCGTCGGCTCGTCGGCGTCGAACAACATCTTCAGGATCACGTCACCCGTCGGGACCGGCTTCGTCGAGACCTGCTTGTAGGTGTCCACGCCAAGGAACTGGTAGGTGTGGTTGAGGAACCCCTTCTCGTCGATCCACAGCGAGAACCCCCCGATGAAGTCGGCGAAGGCGACGAGGACGCCTTCCGCTCCGCCGGCCGGCACGTGCGCGTGCGCCTCGATCGCGTACGACCGCCCGATGATGCGCGGGATCATCGTCGTCTGCACGTTCTGCACGTCGCCCGCGAAGGTGAAGCGGGTGATCGTCGGCATGGGCGGCAGATTGCCCAAGAACACCGAGAACGCACCGAGCAGCGGCAGTACTCGGTTCCGCTCCGCCTCCTGCCAGAACAGCTCCTTGAGCTCCGCGACCTTGTCGGGCTGCTCTGCCGCGAGGTTCTTCGCCTGGGAGAAGTCGTCCGGGAGGTAGTACAGCTCCCACTCGTCCTCGTCTGGGTCGTACGCGCCGGGGGCGAACCTCTGCATCGTCGTCGGTGTGAAGTCCCACGGCAGTTTGTCGAGCTTGGCGCAGGCCCACCAGCCGTCCTTGTAGATCGCACGGCTGCCGAGCATCTCGAAGTACTGCACCGTGTGCCGCTCTGCGGCGTCGACATCGTCGAGCGTGTAGGCGAAGCTCGTGCCGTCCATGGGTTCCTGCTCGATCCCGTCGACCGCCGTCGGCTCGGGGATGCCGATGAGTTCGAGCACGGTGGGAGCGATGTCGATGCAGTGCGTGAACTGCGTCCGGAGATCACCGCCGCCCTTGATCCGGCGCGGCCAGGCGACGACCATCGGGTCGCGCGTTCCGCCGAGGTGGCTCCCCATCTGCTTGCCCCACTGGAACGGCGTGTTGCTGGCATGGGCCCAAGCCGCGGCGTAGTGGGGAGCCGTGTGGAAGCCGCCGAGCTCCTCGATGCCGCCCCACTTCTCGATGATCTCGAGCTGCTCGTCCGCCTCGAGGATGACCCCGTTGAAGAAGGTCGTCTCGTTGAACGACCCGGTGAGGGTGCCCTCCATACTCGCGCCGTTGTCACCCCAGATGTAGATGATCAGGGTGTTGTCGAGGTCGCCCGCCTCCTCGAGGGCGTCGAGCAGGCGGCCGACGTTCCAGTCGGCGTTCTCCTGGTAGCCGGCGGCGACCTCCATCTGCCGCGCGTAGAGCTTCTTCTCCGCGTCCGAGAGCGTTTCCCAGGCGGGGAAGAGATCCGGGCGGGCAGAGAGCTCGGTGTCCTCCGGGACGATGCCGAGCTTCTTCTGGCGCGCCAGTGTCTCCTCGCGGTAGACGTCCCAGCCCTGGTCGAACTTCCCCTTGTACCTGTCGGCCCATTCCTTGGCCACGTGGTGGGGGGCATGGGCGCAGCCCGTCGAGTAGTACATCATCCAAGGCTTCTGCGCGTCGGCCGCTTCCACGGCGTGGAACCACTCGATCGCCTTGTCGGTGAAGTCGTCGGGGAAGTAGTAGAGGTCGCCGTCCTTGCCCTCCGGCGCCCCGATCGTCGTGTTGTCCACCGTGACGAGCGGGTCATACTGGCCGGCGGCTCCGGTCAGGAAGCCGTACCAGTGGTCGAACCCCCAACCGAGCGGCCAGTGGTCGAAGGGTCCGGCCGCGCCCATCTGGCTCCCGGGCGTCAGGTGCCATTTCCCGAAGCCGGCGGTGACGTAGCCGTTCTCGCGAAGGATCCGCGGGAGCGGGGTACAGCTCCGCGGCCGCACACCCGTGTAGCCCGGGTAAGGCCCCGGGAGCTCGGCGATCGTCCCCATTCCCACGCGATGGTGGTTGCGCCCGGTGAGCATTGCTGCGCGGGTCGGGGAGCACACCGCGGTCACGTGGAAGCGGTTGTAGGTGAGGCCCATCTGACCGACCCGCGTCAGGTTCGGCGTCGAGATCCCGCCGCCGAATGTGTCCGGGGCGCCGAACCCGGCATCGTCGATCAGGATGAGCAGGACGTTCGGTGCGCCCTCAGGAGCCTTCGGGCTGGGGATGATCGTCCAGTCGCCCACCGACTCGTCGAAGGTTCGACCCATCGTCCCGCCGAAGGTGCGGTCCGGGATCGGGAGCACGGTGCGGTCGGGGACGAACTTGCCCATCGCCTCGGCGAGCCCGTCCTTCAGCGCGCGCATCCCTTTCTTGTCGGTCTCTGCGATCGACCTCGCTGGTGATCCGGGCAGCGCCTGCTCGACGGCAAGGCGCTGCGAGTCGTCGAACGCGGCAATGATGGCAGCAGAGCCCACGGGCAGGTCCTCGCCGATCTTGTCGTGCATCTCCGTCTCGAGCCGTTTGTCGACGAACTTGCCGACAAGTCCGCCCGCGGCCGCACCGACCGCCGTCGCTGCGATCAGAGGCGGCGCGGCGAGACCGACGAGGACGCCGACTGCACCGCCCCATTCGACGCCCTTCCGCCCGCGATGATCCGCGGTCTGGCGAACGTTCACGGTTCCGTCGCCGGCGTGCGTGATGAGGATCGCAGCCTCGATCTCGACCTGCTTCGCCTCGACGAGGGCGGCGAGCCCGTCGAAGTCCTTCATCGCCTCGTCGACGGTCTGGTATCCGGCGACGAGGACGTCAGTGTGTGTGTCCGACATCGCTCGACTCTCCTTCGTCAGGCGCCCAGTCGCATGACGATAAGCCCTTCGGCGAGTGGATGTCGCGCCGTGGCGATGACGACCGCCGTAGAGTGAGCAGGTGGCGTCGGCTGGGAGGTAGACACAATGGCAGCGACTGAGGTTCAGGAGACAAGCGGGCGGCGCTCGGACCAGGCTCCGAAGGTCGTCCCGCATTTCACCGCCGAGGAGCGTGCGGCCCGCGGCAGGGCTGCCCGCGCGGAGATCCCGCGCCGCGCGCACGGCGAGTGGGAGCCGTCCAAGAAGCGCCCCGACCCCGTCGGGCTGCTCGAGGAGCAGGCGGCCTCGAGAGTGCCCGAGCTCGTGCCGATCCGGTACGGGCGCATGCTCGTGTCGCCGTTCACCTTCTACCGCGGGGCGGCGTATCTGATGGCCTCCGACCTGTCGGACGGCCCGCGTTCAGGGCTTAGCGCGCAGCTGTGCGGCGACGCGCACCTCTCGAACTTCGGCATCTACGCGGCACCTGACCGTCGGCTCATCTTCAACGTCAACGACTTCGACGAGACGCTCCCCGGGCCGTTCGAGTGGGACGTGAAGCGGCTCGTCGCCAGCTTCGCCGTGGCCGGGCGAGACCGAGGCTTCGACACGAAGACGCGGGCGGAGATCAACCGCGCGACCTCGGCCGCCTACCGCGAGTCGATGGCGACCTACGCCGGCATGCGCAACCTCGACATCTGGTACGACCGCATCGACGTCGAGAGCATCGTCGCGAGCTTCCAGGCCATGGCCAGCTCGAAGCAGCGGAAGCGGATGGACAAGAACCTGGCCAAGGCGCGGACGAAGGACAGCCTGTCGGCCTTCAACAAGCTGACCGAGATCGTCGACGGGGAGCCGCGGATCGTCAGCAACCCGCCGCTGATCGTCCCGATCGACGAGCTCGCGGGCGACCAGGCAGACGAGTTCCGTGAGGGGATCCAAGCTCTGATCCGCGCCTACCGGCGCACGCTCGCAGGCGACCGGCGAAAGCTGCTCGAGCGCTACCGCTTCGTCGATCTCGCACGCAAGGTCGTCGGTGTCGGCAGCGTCGGCACCCGGGCGTGGATCGTCCTGATGCTCGGCCGCGACGGCGACGATCCGTTGTTCCTGCAAGCCAAGGAGGCAGAGTCCTCGGTGCTCGAGCCGTTCGTGGGTAAGAGCGAGTTCGCGAATCACGGACAGCGCGTCGTCGAAGGACAGCGGCTCATGCAGGCTGCCAGCGACATCTTCCTCGGCTGGCTCCACACCGAGCGGGGACTCGACGGCCAGCCGCGCGACTTCTACCTTCGCCAACTCTGGGATGCGAAGGGCTCGGCGATCGTCGAGTTGATGAACCCGAAGGCGATGACGGCCTACGGCCGTCTCTGCGGGCAGACGCTCGCGAAAGCCCACGCACGTTCGGGCGACGCGATCGCGATCGCGAGCTACCTCGGCACGAGCGATGTCTTCGATCAGGCGATGGCCGCATTCGCCGAGACGTACGCCGATCAGAACGAGGCCGACTACGCGGAGCTGAAGGTGGCGGTCGACTCCGGTCGCATCAAGGCCGAGACGGGCTACTGACCGAAACCGAGCCGCTACTAGACGAGTGCCTTACGCGGGGCTCGGCTGCGCGGGTTGAGCGGGGCCCGCGTCGCGCGTTCCCGCGCCGCCCTCGTCCTCGTCGTGGTACTCGGCCAGCAGCTCCCGCTCTCGTGCGGCCTTCGGGAAGCAGAACCAGACGATCGCCGCCCCGAGGAGCACCGCGACGATCCCGGCGGTGTACGCCCACTGGTCGCCGTGCAGGAACGACGTCTTCGCCGCGGCGATGATGTTGTCCTGGACCCGGGGCGGGTAGCGCGACGCGGTGTCCGCTGCGCTCGAGAAGGACTTCGTCAGCTCGGCCTGGGTGCTGCTCGTGATGTCCTTGCCGGAGCTGGACACCAACGAGCCGGCGGCGGCCGCGTAGCCGGCCGTGAGCAGGGCGCCGAAGATCGACTGCATGATCGCGCCGCCGAGGTCGCGCTGCAGGTCGGCCGTCCCGGAGGCCATCCCGACCCGCGTGACCGGAACGGAGCCCGTGAGCGAATGCGACGCCGGCGTGCCTGCGAGGCCGACGCCGATGCCGACGAGCGCGTAGCCGAGCCCCACCTTCCAGTACGGGATGTTCTCCTTCCAGAGCAGGAGCATGGTCAGGAAGCCGGCGAGCACGAACACGTAGCCGAGGAGCAACGTGAAGCGCGCGCCGCGCGCTTCGACGATCTTCGCCGAGCGCGGCGCGACGAGCACCATGCAGAACGCGGCGGGGAGGATCGACAGCCCGGCGTCGAGCGTCGAGTAGCCGAGCACGTTCTGCAGGAACTGCTGGCCGATGAACATCGCGCCCATCAGCGAGCCGAAGACGATGATCCCGGCGCATGCCGCGACCCAGAACGGCGGCCGCGCCGCAACGCCGAGGTCGTAGAGCGGATTGGGCGCTCTGCGCTGCCGGACGTAGAACAGCACGAGCGCGACGACCGCGATCACCGCGAGCACGATCGTCAACGTCAACGCGTTCGGTACCGGCGCGAAGTTGATCGCGAGGATCAGCGCGCCGACGAGGACGAGCGACAGGATCCCACCGAGGTTGTCGACCGCCTCGGGGCTCTCGTTGACGTGCGCGGGCACGAGCTTCCACGCCATCACGATCGCGACCACCGCGAGTGGGAGCGTCAGCAGGAAGACGGAGCCCCACCAGAAGTGCTCGAGCAGGAGGCCTGAGGCGAGCGGGCCGAGCGCCGCGATCGCGCCGCCGACACCGGACCAGAGCGCGATCGCCTTCGTGCGGCCCGCGCCCGGCGCCCACAGTGCGGTGATCAGCGCGAGCGTCGTCGGGTAGGCCATGCCGGCGGCCAGGCCGCCGCCGAGCCGTGCAATGAACAGCACCGTGTCGCTCGGGGCCCACGCTGCCAGCACCGACATCGGGATCGCCAGCGTCGTGCCGACCACGAGCAGCAGCTTGCGCCCGTAGTGGTCGCCCAGCGCGCCGAGCCAGAGCACGGAGCATGCCAGGCCGAGCGAGTAGCCGACCGCGATCAGGTCGAGCATGGTCTGGCTCGAGTCGAAGTGCTTGCCGATCGACGGCAGCGCGACGTTCGCCACCGCCAGGTTCAGGTTGGCGACCGCCGCGACGAGGATCAGCGTGACGAGGACGACACCCGCGCGCGGTGGCGCACCGTCGTTCCTGGCCCCCTCCATCGCGCGGATCCTACGAACTCGTTGATCGCAGCGCGGCGGTGTAGGGGCTCAGCGCAGCGAGGCGGCGGCGGTAGGCCCTGACTCGGCGACGGTCGAGTCGTCCCTCTGGGCTGCAGGCTCGATCGATCGCATCCCGGGCAGGAACAGCGCGCCGAGCGTGACGGCTCCGCCGATCAGCGCGGCGCCGACGAGCGTCGCACGGGCGCCGACTGCCGCCGCGACCGGTGCGGTCAGGGCGAACGAGAGGGGGAGGAAGCCGATCGAGATCAGCCAGTCGAGGCTCGACACCCGGCCGAGCATCGACCCCGGAACGTGGCGCTGCTTGATCGTCGCCCAGACGATCGTCCCTGCAGCCTCGAGCGCGTTGAACACGAGGCACGCGACCATGAGCTGCCACGCAGCGGTCGCGAGCCCGTAGCCGGCGACCGCGAGCGTCGCCAGCGTCCAGGTCGCGTACATGACCGTCACGTCGCGACGCGGATGCCCGCGCTGACCCATGAAGATCGCCGCACCGACGGCGCCGACGCCGCCCGCGGCGAGCACGACGCCGAGCGTACGTGCCGATGCGTGCAGGTCGTTCTTCACCACGAACGGAAGCAGCACTTCCGTGGGACCCATGAAGACGAGGTACGCGATCGCTGCGGAGACCAGCGTCCCCCAGAGCCAGACCCGTCGACGGACGAACCGGAATCCTTGCCGAAGCGCGGTGCGCGTCGAGCCGAGCGGCGCGCCGGCCGCGGGCAGGAGTTTCGGGATCGCGATCACCGCGGCGAGCGACGCCGCGAACGAGACGGCGTCGACCGCGAACGCGAGTCCCGCCCCGACGGCGACGAGCGCGCCGCCGATCACCGGCCCCGCGAGCCGCATCGCGACCGGCCGCACGAACTGGTCGAGCGAATTAGCTGCCGGTAGTTCGTCCGCAGGCAGCAGCTGTGGCACGATCGACTCGAACGCGGGCGTGAAGAACGCCGTACCGACGCTGTAGAGCGCAACGAGCGCGACGAGCTCCCAGAAGCGCAGCGCGCCCGCGAAGACGAGTACGGCGATCACCGCCACCGCGGCCGCGCGAAGCCCGTCCGCGAGCAACATCACGACGCGGCGGTCGTGGCGGTCGCTGACCACGCCGCCGAGGAGCAGGAACGCAATCGTCGGGATCGTCATCGCGATGCCGACGATCGACAGCGCCGCGGGCGCGTTCCAGAGGACGTAGCTCTCCCAGGCGATCGCGACGAGCAGGATCCCGTCGCCGATCAGCGAGACCGACATGCCGAGCCAGAGCACACGGAAGTCGCGATGGCGCAGCGGCGTGAAGAGGTTGCCTTTGGTGAAGCCGCCCAGGCGGTCGAGGCCCTCGTAACTATGCTGCATTGGAGGCCGCCGACGATTCGACGTCCGTCCAGGTCGCGCCGCCCGCGAGCGCGAGGAATTCGAACAGGGCCTTCGAGTTCATCGGCTTGGCGAACAGGAATCCCTGTCCGAGCTCACAGCCGAGGTCGAGCAGCGAGGCGGCCTGCTCCGGGAGCTCGATTCCTTCGGCGACGACGTCGAGCGAGAGGCTCGCGCCGAGGGCGATGATCGCCGAGGTCAGCGCCTCGTTCTCGCCGGCGCCCACGAATGCGCGGTCCATCTTGAGGATGTCGACCGGGAAGCGGCTGAGGTAGCTGAGCGACGAGTAGCCCGTGCCGAAGTCGTCCATCGCCAGCCGGATGCCGAGCGACTTCAACTCGGAGAGCTGCTGCAGCGCGAAGTCCGTGTCGCCGAGCATCAGCGACTCCGTGATCTCGAGGACGAGCGCGGCCGGAGGCAACCCCGTCGACTCGAGCGCGTTGCGGACGTCGGAGATGAGCGTCTCGGACTGCAGCTGGCGGACCGAGAGGTTGACGCTGATCGTCAGCGGATCGGTGCGCGGGAAGCGCTCGTGCAGCAGCACGCCCTCCTTGCAGGCCGACTCGAGCACCCACTGGCCCATCTGCACGATCAGGCCGGTCTCCTCGGCGAGCGGGATGAACTGGCCGGGGGGGATGACCCCGCGTGTCGGATGGCGCCAGCGCAGCAGGGCCTCGACGCCGAGGATCTCGCCGCCCGCGAGGCGCACGACCGGCTGGTAGTGGAGCTCGAGCTGGTCCTGCTTGAGCGCGTGCTGGAGGTCGGACCGCAGCTCGAGGCGCTCGACGACTCGCTCGTGCATCGTCGGCTCGAACACGCGGTAGCTGCCCTTGCTGTCGCGCTTCGCCATGTACATCGCGACGTCGGCGTTACGGAGCAGCTCGGCTGCCTCGGGACTCTCGAGCTCCTGGCCGACGAGACAGATGCCGACGCTCGCGCGCGGGAAGACGTTCTTTCCGTCGATCTCGACCGGCAGCTCGAGCGCTCGCAGAATGCGCGCGGCCGCGTCGGCCGCCTCGGCCGAGCCGCCGATGCCGTCGAGCAGCACGGCGAACTCGTCCCCGCCGAAGCGGGCCACCGTGTCCGTCGGGCGGACTGCGAGCTTGAGCCGACGCCCCACCTCGAGCAGCACCTCGTCTCCGGCTGCGTGGCCGAGACTGTCGTTCACGGTCTTGAAATCGTCGAGGTCGATGAACATGACGGCGATCTCCGGGAATCCGCGCTGCGCGCGCATCAGCGCGTGCTCGACGCGGTCGGAGAAGAGCGCGCGGTTCGCGAGGTTCGTGACGGGGTCGTGGAACGCCTGGTGTGCGAGCTGCTCCTCGAATGCCTTTCGCTCGCTCACGTCGCGGCTGTTGAGGACGATGCCGCGCACGTGCTCGTCGTTCAGCAGGTCCGTGTGCTGGACCTCGAACCTGAGGGTTGCGCCGTCGCGATGGTTCACCGCGCACTCGATCGTGTGCACCTCGGGAGTGCCGTTCCCGTCGGCGGCGATCAGCTGTGCGAGGCGCGGGCGGTCGTTCTCGCTGAGCAACTCCTCGAAGCGCGTTCCCTCGATCTCCTCGACCGGGTAGCCGAGCATGCGCTCGATCGACGGGCTCTGGTAGGTGACGATGCCGTTGCCGTCGAGGACGGTGATGAGGTCAGTGGAGTGGGCGACGAGCGAGCGGAAACGGGCCTCGCTCTGGCGTCGGTGGAGGTCGGCCGCAAGCGATGCGCCCTCGACGGCGAGCGACACCTGGGTCGCGAGCGCCTCGAGCGAGTCGACGAGATCCTCCGACACGTGGTCGTCGGAGCAGACGACGAGCGTGCCGAGCAGTGTGCTGCGGACGGAGAGCGGGACGACGACCACGGCGTTGCCGGACGAGAAGCCGAGATCGTTGCGGACGTACGCCGGGAGCAGGCCGTTCGCGATGTGGATCGAGGTGGAGCCGTCACGTGCGAGCCACGCCTGGGTCTTCTCGCTGATCCGATGACCGCTCGGTCCGTCGGAGGACGCCTGGACGACGGCGGTGTCGGCCGAGCAGAGGATCAGCCGCACGGGCGGCTTCGCGTCGAGGAGTCGGTGGACCGCGGAGATCGCGGCCGTGTGGACCTGGTCCTCGCCGGCTGCCGCGACGAGGTCGATGCCCGCGCTGCGCAGCGCTCGTTCGCGTGAGACGACGCGTGCCTCCTGCCGGACGAGCCCGGCCATCCGCGCGACGACGAGGAGGAAGAGGACCGCCGACGCGACGATGAGGACCGCCTTGTCGAGGCTCGAGTAGGCCTCGGCGAGGCGGATCCCGGGTGCGATCAGGCAGGCGGCGGCGAGCAGCGAGAGGCGCAGCGGCGTCAGGCGCGTGCGCGACTCCGCCGCGGGCTCCTCGAGCGTGCGCATCGACGGATGCAGGGCGGAAGCTCCCCAGAGGAGGTAGTAGGAGATCCAGCCGAAGTCGTAGACGAGCTGGTGGTCGTACGTGCCCTTGAGCAGCGCGAGGTTGTACGCGGAGTCGGTGGCGAGCAGGCAGACGATGCTGCTCACGAGGAACCAGAACGACGGCGTTCGCTTGCCCGAGTCGACCGCGAGTCGGATCGCGCCGGCGAGGAGGAGCACGTCGCCGAGCGGGTAGGCGACCGAGACGAGCTTCGCGAGCAAGGACAGACCCGAGAGGTGGACGTTCGGCGCGATCACGAACACCCACGACAGCAGGCCGATGCCGATCGTCAGGATCGCAGCGTCGATGAACGCCGAGCGCTCCGGGCGCGGGTTGCGGCGCCGGACGAGCAGGATCAGGCCTGTCATCAGCACCGGGTAGACGGCGAGGTAGAGGGCGTCCCCGAGCGACGGGAAGCCGACGTCGACGTGGAAGAGCTTCGGGTAGCTGTATGTGTAGAGGTCGCCGCTGAAGAACAGGAACTGGCCGGCGGCGAAGCACCACCAGGCGGCCTGTGCGCGTGGCTTGTGGATCAAAATGCCCGCGACGATCGCCGCGACGCCCGAGAAGCCGAGGAAGTTGATCAGCGGCCCGTTCCCCGCGAGCGGCGGGAAGAACAGGTACAGCGCCATCAGGAAGCCGGTGGCGGCGAGGTACCAGATCCAGACGCGATCGCGCCAGTTCGCCGTATCCGGCCTAAGGGTCATGCGGCCCGCTCCCGGTTCCGCGGCTGCAGGTCGAAGCGCTCGGCCAGCCGCTCGATCGCGTCGACCAGCTGCTCGATGTGCGCGTCGGTGTTCGCGGCCGTGATCTGGATGCGGAAGCCGACTTCGCTCCTGGGCACGAGCGGGTACGCCGCGAGCGTGACGTAGATCCCGTTCTCGAACAGGAAGCGCCCGACCGCGTCGATGTCCTCGTGACGCGCGAGCGGGATCTCGATCAGCGGGAATCCGGAGCGGTTCGGTGTGTAGATGCCGAGCCGGTCGAGCGCCCCGAGGACGGTCGCAGTCTTGTGCCAGAGACCCGCGCGGATCACGTCGCCGCGCCGGTCGTTGACGGCGAGGCCCGTGATGACCGTCGCGAGCGACGCGACCGGTGACGGGCCGGAGTAGAGATACGGAGGGGCCGCGGTCTTGAGCAGGTGCTTCAGCTCGGACGGGCACGTGAGGAAGGCTGCGAGCGACGAGTAGGCCTTCGACAGGCCGGACACGAAGACGACGTGGTCGTAGGTCTCGCCGGTGTGACGGACGATACCGTTGCCGCGCATCCCATACGAGCTGAGCTCGTCGTCTGAGCGCTCGCCGATGACGCCGAAGCCGTGGGCGTCGTCGACGTAGAGAAGCGCGTCGTACTCACGCGCGAGCGCTGCGAACTTCGGCAGGTCGAGGACGTTGCCGGTCATGCTGTTGACGCCGTCGACGCAGATCAGCCGCGGGGGCGGCCCGTTCTGCTTGAGCAACCGCTCGAGGTCGTCGGCGTCCTCGAATCGGAACCGCTTGACCGTGGCGCCGCGCGCAGCTGCAAATTGGCAGCCCTCGTAGATCGTCTTGTGCGCGCGCGACTCGACGTAGATCGTCCCTGCCCCGGCGAGCACCGGGATCACCGACATGTGGATGAGCGAGATCGTCGGCAGGACGAGGACGTCCTCCGCGCCGAGCAACTCGGCGAGCTGCTGCTCGATCTGCGTGTAGAGCACGGGGCTGCCGAGGAGGCGCGACCAGCTCGGGTGCGTTCCCCACTTCTGGACGTACGCAGGGATCGAGTCGATGATCTCCTGGTCGAGGTCGAAGCCGAGGTAGTTGCACGACGCGAAGTCCGCGAGCCACTGGCTGCCGACCCGGATCATCCGGCCGTCGATCTCGTCGATGACGGCGTCCGTCATCGGGTGCGAGCGCTCGAGCTCGGCAAGGTCGTGGCACGCTTCGAGCCACTTGTCTATCCAGGCGGGAGCCGCTACCGCGGCCCGGGGGCCCGCCGATACGCGCGCGGTCATGCGGGGAACATCGACGGCGGAGGGGGCGACCTTTAGGGATTCCGCCGCAAACCGCCGACGAGGACGAACGTGCGTTCGCCGGGCCTCGGCGCGGTCGCTAGTCCGGCCAGGCGTCGGCGAGCTTGCGCCGCGCCTCCGAGAGATGCTCCGGAAGCACCTTCACGTCGGCGAGTACCGGCATGAAGTTGGTGTCTCCGGCCCAGCGCGGGACGACGTGCAGGTGGACGTGGTCGAGCACTCCGGCGCCGGCGACGCGGCCGAGATTCCAGCCGAGGTTGTAGGCCTGGGCCTGGTAGACCTGCGCGAGGACGCCCATGCCGGACGACGCGAGCCGGTGCACCTCCAGGATCTCGGCGTCGTCGAGCTCGCCGAAGTCGCCGACGTGCCGCGTGGGCGCCACCATCAGGTGCCCGGACGAGTACGGGTACTTGTTCAGGAGCACGAACGCGAGCTTGCCGGGGTGCACGACGAGCTTCTCCTCGTCGTCGCCGGCGACGGCGGCGCAGAACACGCAGCCCGGCTCGTCCTCCGCCGACTTGATGTACTCGAGGCGCCAGGGCGCCCAGAGCCGCTCCACGGCGGCTAGGCCTGGGCCTCGTCCGCGGTCTCGACCGGCACCGACTGGGCGTCGCGCGTGCGCAGCGAACTCAGCCAGGCCAGCGAGCCGAGCATCGCCGCGACCAGGAGCAAGGAGGTTATGAGGAGGATCGCCTGCATCGCCGTCGTCGTGCCACGAGTTCGGACGCGCCGAGCGTACTCCTTCCGGCGCCCTCGGCTCGTGTCGATCGTCGCGACGGCGAGCCGTGCACGGTTGTTTGCTTCGCTGGACTTGCGGCTCGGACAGGAGTAGCGTCCCGCCGTTCGTCACAAAAAGGGAGGGTTCATGTACGCGATTGCGATTCATACGATCTCCGACCCCGACAAGTTCTGGGCGGCCGCGCAGGAGATTCAGGTGCCGGCGGACCTCACGCTCCACACCGTCGTCGCGAGCCAGGACGGGAAGAAGGGAGTCTGCACCTGGGAGGGGCAGTCGCTCGACAGCATCAGGGAGTTCCTCGACCCTGTGACCGAGGGGATGGCCACGAACGAGTACTTCGAGGCGAACGAGAAGTACTCGATGGGGCTGCCCGCGCACGCGGGCGCAGCCAGCTAGGCAATTGTGGCCGGGGTGCGAGCACGCACCCCGGTCGCCGCCGCCGGCCTTTCGCCGAAGCCAGCAAGCGACAGGCTCCATAGGAGCACGACCGCTCCGCCCGCGATGAGTTGGTCCCCGCCGGCCCGGACCACGGCGTGGACTGCATCGGGGAAGCGCAGCCGGCCGACCGCGCAAGCGAATGCCTCGTTGTTTGCGATGATCGTTTGATGGCGGGCGAGGCTGGGCGGCCTTCGTATGCGTTGGGTCACTCCGAGCATGAGCTGAGGCGTCTTTCAGTTCAGGCGAAACTGGTTGATCCGATCACGCGGCGGTTTCTTGTCGAGGCCGGGATCGGGCCGGGTATGCGTGTGCTCGACATCGGCAGTGGGGTTGGGGACGTTGCCTTCCTGGTTGCGGGTCTGGTGGGCGAAGAGGGCGAGGTGGTCGGCACTGACCGGTCGGCGGAGGCGCTCACGGTTGCTCGGGAGCGCGCGGTGGACG
>DASPSY010000103.1:0-14141 GCA_035623685.1 Gaiellaceae bacterium | reverse complement strand
GACGAGTTTCTCGGTGTCGGGGTTGTCGGATGGGACGGCGTATACGTTCACGGTGGCGGCGATCAATGCGGTTGGTGCGGGTCCGGACTCGGCTGCGTCTGCGCCGGTGACACCGGTGGCGCCGCCGGCGCCCGGTGCGGGAGTGAACTCGATGCCGGTGATCAGTCGAAACCTGCCGGCCTACGGTGACGGAAGCGTGCTCTACGACCCGAGCCTCGGCAACGACGGCAACTACGGGTCGGGCTCGGGTGCATACCTCTGTCACCCGTCGTGCTCGCTCATCATCGATCTCTCGAGCGTGCCGCTTGCCCAGCGCCAGCAGGCCGTCGTCGCCTGGTACAACGACGAGACGCTCTACTACGCGGCGGCGATCAGCTCGGACTACTACAACGAGCCGCGCGACTACACGATCGACGTCTCCAATGCGCCCGGTGGAGGGAGCCCGCCGACGAGCTGGACGACGCTCGTGAGCGTCACGGGCAACGTCTACAACGGCCGCGAGCACTTCGTGAACCTGAACGGTGCGAACTGGATCCGCATGCACGTCACGGCCGTGAACGGCTCCAGCGGCAACACCGACGCTTCGTTCAACTTCGACGTCCACAATGCGTCGGCCGGGACGAACGACACGTGGCTCGTCCTCGGAGACTCGATCACCGAGGACGACATGGCGCACTTCGAGCCGAGCAACTTCATGCAGCAGGTGAACGCTGCTCACCCGACCTACTTCCCGAGCGAGATCGACGGAGGAATCGGCGGCTGGGACTCGAGCGACCCGCTCCAGACCGACCCGAGCACCGGCCAGAAGTACATCGACGAGTTCCTCGCGTCGTTCCCGGGGCACTTCGTGAGCCTCGACTACGGGACGAACGACGCGAACGAGGGCGGTGCGGCCGTCTCGAGCTTCACGACGAACATGACAACGCTGATCCAGAAGGTTCTGGCGGCCGGCAAGGTGCCGGTCCTGAGACGGAGCATCCCGTGGGGGTGCACGACCGCCATCAAGACGAACGGGCCGACGATCAACGCGGATCTCGCAGCCTTGCTCGCCCGGTTCCCACAAGCGGTCGCCGGTCCGGACGAGTGGTCGTACTTCCAGGCGCACCCGTCCCTGATCGGAAGCGACTGCATTCACCCGACGCTCAACACTGGGGCGACCGCCTACCGCCAGCAGTATGTCAACGCCTTGCTCTCGAGCGTCTACAGCGGCGCGCCGTAGAGGGCGGCGTCGTCTCCGACGCAGCGGCCGCAGCGCGAGCCTGGTCGTCCTCGCTCGGGGCGGAGCGGCATACTTGATCGCGTGAACCAGGAAGCGTGGCCGACGCCTCGCCGGCCGTCGAGCGAGCCGCTACCGCAGCTCGACGACCTCCCGATCGCCGACCAGGGCTACGAGCAGGAGAGCGTCAAGGCGGCGTTCGACTCGTTCTACCGTCACGCGGCGCAGCTCGATGCCGCACTCCGGACGCTGGAGGCGGTGGACTCGTTCAACCGCCAGGCGACTGCGCTCCGTGCCGACCTGCGCTCGCTGCGCAGCGCCGGCTGGACGCAGCAACCGTGGACGGCGACGCCGGCGTACGGCTTCGGTGCGCGCTCGGCGCGCGAGGGAGTGTCGCCGGCCGTCTGGCGCATCCTCGGCGAGGCCGCATTCCTGATCGCGGTCGCCGTCGCACTCGGCGTCGCGAAGGTCTCCTGGTGGGTGATCGTGGTCGTGATGGCGCTCGCCTGGCTGATCGTCGGCCTGATCGAGTGGGCGGCGTCGCGCGAGCGCTGGTCGGCGCCCCGCGCTTCGCCTGCGCCCGCGCACCCGATCGTCGACGCAGAGTCTCCCGCACGTCCGGTGGCCGACGACGCCCACGGATGGACAGCGTTCGAGCAGGCGCAGGAGCCGTCGGACGCGATGACGATGATCGGCTCGGCGGCCGAGAGCCCGCAGGCCGACGAGTCGTCGGTCGAGGAGCCCGCTGCCGCCTCGCCGGCGACGCCGGACGGCCTATCCGTCGCAGACGACGAGCCGGCCGAGCCCGAGCCGTTGCCGGAGGCGGAGCCCGAGCCTGAGCCGGAGCCGGAGCTTCCGCCCGCGGCCGACGCTTCCCGCCGGCACTGGTGGAGCCGCCCCGACACCGACGAGGACGTCGAGGAGGCGCCCGAGCCGGAGACGCCGCGCCATGTTCGTGTCCTCCCGCCGGACGAGCAGCGCGCGGCCGTGCCGCTCGACCCGTGGGAGCAGGCGTTCGACGAGGCCGACGCGGGTGGGGACGGCAACGCCGACGAGGAGGACACGGGCGAGCAGCCCGCGCTCGCGGCCGACGTCGAGCAATCCGCGCGGCGCCGTTTCCGCAGACGCTGAGCCTGGGCACGGCTGTTCACTCGAACGAGTGAACTTCCGATTCGCTGACCCGAACGGGTGACGTTCGGGGTTCTTCCGCTCACTAGCTTGGGTGCTGGAACTGCGGACTCCGCCCACGAGGCGGAGAACAGGGAGAGGACAGGCAGGAACTGTGGACGTGCAGCACCGAGGCGGGACTCGCGCGAACGCGCTCTGGGGTCGAGGCGGTAAGCGGGCGAACGCGCTCTGGGGTCGAGGCGGGCGCGGGCTCGCGATCGTGTCTGTCGTCGCGGTCGCGGTCTTCGTGCCGGCCGCCGCGAGCGCAGGTGGTGGTGGGAATGGGCACGGCGGACTGCCGGGCACGTTCGTCGCGCCCGAGCTCGTTGCGGCCGCGAACGCGAACCCGAAGACGACGCTGCACGTCATCGTCCAGGACGACGCGGGATCGAACGGGCTGACGCAGACGCTGCACGGCTTCGGCGGGGGTATCCGCCGGCAGCTCGGGCTCATCGGCGCTGCGGCGCTGAACGTCACGCCGGCCCAGCTGAGGTGGCTGGAGAAGAAGCCGGGGCTGACGATCACCGCGGACGCACCGATCAAGCTCAGCGGGTCGGTGCCGTCGAACAAGCAGATCTGGCCGTACGAATCCGGCAACGCACGGTTGTGGGGAATGCTCGGCCCGACGGCCCCGACGATCGCGATCGTCGACTCGGGTATCGACGCGAATCGCGCGGACTTCGACAACGGCGCACGCGTGCTCCCGCAGGTCACGCTCACGAGCAGGACGCCGAACAGTCCGGGCGACGGTCGTGGTCACGGCACGTTCGTCGCGAGCATCGCGGCGGGTTCTGCGCCCGGATACACCGGCGCCGCGCCGAACGCGAAGATCCTGCCGATCGACGTGATGGACGACACCGGCACGGCGCTCACGAGCGATGTGATCGCCGCGTGCAGCTACATCCTGCAGAACAAGAACGCGCTCAACATCAAGGTCGCGAACTTCTCGCTTCATTCGGGCGCGCGAAATCACTTCTGGGACGACCCGCTGGACCAGGCGGTCGAGAAGCTCTGGGAGAACGGCGTGTTCGTCGTCGCCGCCGCCGGCAACTACGGCACCGGAGACCAGCCGAGCGGCGTGCTCTACGCGCCCGGCAACGATCCGTTCGTGATGACGGTCGGCGCGGCCGACATCGGCAAGAGCCCGCTGGCGTTCGACGACACGACGGCGCCGTGGTCGGCGTGGGGCTACACCGAGGACGGTTTCCGCAAGCCGGAGGTGAGCGCTCCCGGCCGCTACATGGTCGGCGCGGTACCAACGAGCGCGACGCTGACCTCGGAGCGTCCCGCGAACGTCGTCGCCCCCGGCTACATGGAGCTCTCCGGGACGTCGTTCGCCGCGCCGGTCGTGGCCGGGACGGCGGACGAGATACTCGCGAAGCACCCGACGTGGACGCCAGACCAGGTCAAGGGTGTGCTGATGCTGACGGCGACGCCTGTCGTTCAGGGTCCGTCCGGCGCAGCGGGCGTGGGCGTGATCAACGCGGCCCGGGCGGCGACCTATCGACGCCTGCCGCCGAATCCGAACCAGGGCATCGACGCCTTCCTCACGCAAGGCCCGGGGGGCGCGCTCGTCTTCGACGCGGCGAGCTGGAACGACACGATCCAAGGCAACGCATCGTGGTCGACCGCTTCGTGGGGCGACGCATCCTGGGGAGACGCGTCCTGGAGCACCGCGTCGTGGGGCGATGCCGCATTCAGCGCGGCGTCGTGGGCCGATGCGTCATGGAGCGACGCGTCGTGGGCCGACGCCTCGTGGGGCGATCTGTCGGCCGAGGACGGCGTCGAGGCCGACGACAGCGAGCCCGCGCCGCTGATGGACGCGACCGCGGCGTCGGAGCTGCAGTCCGACCCGCTGCTCGCGCTGTCGCCCGCCCAGGCGGCCGCCGACCCGAGCGTCGACACCGCGGTGTCCGCGCCGACGCCTGCGCCGTAACTAGCTGCGCTTGACCGCGGCCGAGACCGCGAGCACGTGTCCCGAGCGGTCGAGTGCGCGCACGGCGACGTAGGGCGCGGCCCCGGAGACGTCGATCGCCGTCTCGAACCCGTTCTTCGATGCGGTTCGGACCGGCTTCAAGTGTTGTGCGTCGGTTCCGGCGAGCACCTGCCAGCGCGCCACCTTCGTCGCGCCGTTCCAACTGACGTAGACGGTCTGTCCGGAGACGGCGACGGCAGGCTTCTCCGTCGGTTGGCCCTGCCACACGAAGCGGAAGACTCGGTATGAGTCGGCGTCCTTGCCGGGAGGCTGGCCGTGACCGAAGTACGCGTCGAGCAGCACCCTGCCGCTCTTGCTGAACTCGGTGTAGTACGGGTTCGCGCCCCAGCCGACGAAGACGTTGCCGTTCGGGAGGAACTGCGCGTTCCCTTCGAACGGCGTCAGCAGCTTCTTGGGATGGTGGTAGCTGCGCACGAGGCTGACGCGCTTCTTCGCCGTGTTGACGTCGAGGACGAGGATGCGCGTGAACCTCTCCACGGGCGGAGCGGCGCCGTTGTCGAACAGCGTGATCGTCCCGTTCGGCTGGCGGCGCGCGTCGTGTTGCCACTCGAAGTTGGTGCCGGGTCCCATCTTGAAGTCACTCTTCTTGCCGCCCATGCGCCACAGGATCTTCCCGGTCTTCCTGTCGACCTCGTACAGCGCGTGTGTGTTGCGCCCCGAGACGAGCAGGTTCCCGTTCGGCTCGATGTCGATCGAGTTGATGTGCATGTAGTCCCACGGCTCGGCCTTCGCTCCCTGCTTTGCGGGCGGCACCGGGACGTACGACTCGTTCAGCGAGATCTGCGGATAGCTGTGCCACTCGAACAGGACCTTCCCCGTCTTGATGTTCACCTCCTGGATCACGCCCTCGAGGATGCGCCCCTGCTTCGGGCCGCCGTAGGGCGAGAGATCGACGTGTAGCTGGTGGTAGACGGTGAACATCGCCGTGCTCCGCGGCGTGATCAGGAACTCGTGGACGTCGCCGGCGAGCCCGTTGCCCGCACGCACCTCCGCGACCTGGTGGTAGGACGTGTCGTAGATGAAGTAGGAGCCGTTGCCGTAGCCTCCGGGCAGGTGACCGCGCCACCACGTGAGCACCGGCTTGCCGAGGTAGCGCTGCACCTTGAAGTCGGTGACGCCTTTTGTCTGGAGCGGGTGGAACCAGATCACTTGGCCCTTGTTGTCGACGATCATCGGACCGGCCTGGGCGACCTCCATCTTCGGCGCGAGAAAGATGTAGCCCGGCGCGGTTCCGTGCGCGGGGGTCAGGACCTTGACGACCGGCGGCCGCAGGTCCGGGCGCGAGTGGAAGTGCTGCGTCGGCGGCGGCGCAGCGGCCGTGGTGGTGGTCGTCGCGGGCTCGCTCTCCGAATGTCCGCAACCCGCGAGCGCGATCGTCGCGGCGGCGAGCAGAGCGGCGGGCCAGCGCACGGCCGGAGCATAGTCGGGCGAGGTCAGAGGCGGTAAAGCTCGAGCGCGTTCTCGCGCAGGATGCGACGGCCCGCTTCGGACGCTGCCGCTCCTGTGAGGGCATCGCCGAGGACGTCGGCGAGCGCGTCGCGCCACCATGTCGCCGCGAGGAAGTAGAGCTCCGGCGTGCGAGCCGCATCCGACGCGTACAGCAACTTCGACACCGGTGCGAGCTCGAGCGCCTCGCGCACCATCTCCGATCCTCGTGAGACGTGCGGGATGGTCAGCGAGAGGTCGAACCAGACGTTCCCGTACACGTGAGCGAGCCACCCCGCCTCGCGCACGAACGGGTAGCAGTGCAACAGCACGAACGGCGTGTCGCGGAATCGCTCGATCAGCGGCTTCAGGTGGCCGGGAGCGACACGCGGGAGATAGAGGTCGGAGTCGCCGAAGCCGGCGTGCACCTGGACGGGCAAGGGCTCGCCGGTCGCCTCGTTCGCCTCGAGCGCTGCGATCAAGGCAGTGCGCATCGCGCCTCCCTCCACGCGTCCGCGCACGGGCGCGTCGCCGGGTGGGAAAACGTCGAAGTCGAGCCCGCCGCGGTACGCGGCGATCGTCTTCAGGCCTACGAACCCGTTCGCGCGCGCCGAGGCGACTTCGCCCCTGACACCGTCGAGCCCACTCTCCTCGGCGACGCGCTCGATGCGCAGGACCGGCCGCGCCTCGCAGCCGGCGAGCTCGCCGAGCTCGTCCCACGACGTGCCCTCGCCTGCCGGCGGGTACCCGTCGTCGACGAGCAGCCACTCGGTTCGCGTCGCGCCGAGCAGCGACGACGCGTACTCGGCGGGATCTGTCGCCAGCCTATGTGCGTAGACGGCGTCCTCGGTCGGCTCGACTCCGAAGAACGACGCGAGCTCCTCGAGCGCGCGGCGGTACGTCAGCCCGGTCGCGACGTGGGGCCACTGCCGCGGGTCGGGACTTTCGGAGAAGAGCCCGCGGAACTCGTCGAGCGTCGGCTCCGCGCGCAGCACGCCGTGCGCGTGATGATCGACGAGCGGAACGTGCTCGAGCTCGTCACGCAGCTGCGCTCGGCCTGCGGTCTCGGCCATCTGTGCCGATCAGTATTTCGAGAAGTGACCCTGCTGCTCGAACGCCTCGTCGCCGGCCGAGTACGCCGCCCACTCCGACCTGCGCACCGTCAGATACGACCGAGCGAGCACCGGGCCGAGTGCGTCCATCAGCACGTCGTCGCGCTGGAGCGCGTCGAGCGCCTCCTCCTGCGTGGCGGGCACGCGGACGATGCCTCGGCGCTTGCGCTCGTCGTCCGCGATCGTCGCCGGGTCGACCTCGACCGGCTCGGGCGGCTCGAGCTCGCGCTCCAGCCCATCGAGGCCCGCGGCGATGAGCCCGCCGACGGCGAGGTACGGATTCGACGTTGCGTCGGCTGCCTTCAGCTCGGCGTTCGTCGACGCCTCCTCCATGCCGACGAAGACCGAAGGCACGCGCACGGGCGCCTCGCGGTTGTCGTGGCCCCAGCACACGAAGGCGCCCGCCCAGTACTGCGGCACGATCCGGTGGTACGAGTTGAAGCTCGGTGCCGTCAGGCCGCACAGCCCGTGCAGGTGCTCGAGCACGCCGGCGATGAACGACCGCGCCTCGGCAGACAGGAAGTCCGGCGCTCTCAGGTCGTGGAAGCGGTTGCGTGAGCTCTCCTGGTCCCAGAGGGAGAAGTGGATGTGGGCGCCGTTTCCCGCGTTCTCCGGCCACGGCTTCGGCGCGAGCGACGCGACGAGGCCGTGGCGCGTCGCAACACCGCGAATCGTCTCCCGCACGAGCAGCTGCTCGTCTGCGGCGCGGAGCGCGGGCGCGTGACCGGTCGAGATCTCGTGCTGCCCGTGTCCGAGCTCCGAGTAGTACTGCTCGAGCTCGATCTCCTGCTCGGCGAGCGCCGACGCGAGGTCGTCCAAGTAGTCCTGGGCCGCGGTCGCGCTGATCGTGGAGAAGCAGAGGCCGGAGTCGATCGGCACGAGCTTTCCGTCGATGGTCGTCGCGAGCGAGAACTCGTTCTCGAAGGCCACCTCGAGCTTCGCGCCGCGCTCCGCGAGGCGCGCCTCCATCCGCTTCAGGAAGGAGCGCTGGCAAACCGGCGCGGGTGCGCCGTCGAGCAGCACGTGGTCGACGACCATCGCGCCGGTGTGCGGCGCGTATGGCAGAACACGGAACGTGTTCGGGTCCGGCACGAGCCGCACCTCGCCGACCGGGCCCATGCCGTCGATCGGCTGGAGCTGGTCGAGTCCGTTCATCGCCTGCATCGCGACGGTCAGCCCGATGCCGCTGCGAATACGGCCTTCGAGCCCGGGGAGCGCGCTGGCCTTCGCGCGGACGGTCCCGTCGTTCCCGCACCAGATGAAGCGGACGAGGCGGAGGCCCGCCTCGTCCGCTCGAGTTACGACGTCATGCGCCTCCACTTGTCCCGCCGGTCCGGGATTCTGGCCTCATAGGCCCGGGTCGCGCAAGAGCCGCGACAGCAGCTCCGCGCGCACCGGCAGCGACTCGAGCACGACGTGCTCGTCCGGCGCGTGCGCGCCTCCGCCCTCCGCTCCCAGCCCGTCGAGCACCGGCACGCCGAGTGCCCCGATCAGGTTGCCGTCCGAGCCGCCGCCCGACGACTCCTCCTGGAGGTCGAGCCCGAGCTCGAGCCCGTAGGCCCGGGCCTGGGCGAAGAGCGTCGCGGCGCCGGCCGAGCGCTCGAGCGGCGGGCGGGTCCAGCCGCCGCCGAGCTCGAGCACGGCTTCGGGGTGGTGCGTCGGCAGCTCGCGCAGGACCCGCTCGACCCGCTCGCGGTCGGCGGCGTGCGCGATGCGGACGTCGACGTCGGCCTCCGCCTCGGCCGCGACGACGTTCTCGGACGTCCCGCCGCGGACGACGCCGACGTTGACCGAGAGCCCCCGATCCGGGTCGTTCAGCTCGTGGAGGACGAGGATCTGGCGGGCGAGCTCCTCGATCGCGCTGACGCCTTCCGTGCGGTGCGTTCCCGCGTGCGCCGAACGACCTCGCACTGTCAGCTTGAAACGGCCGAGGCCCTTGCGCGAGGTCTTGAGGTTGCCGCTCGGCGCGGTCGGCTCGACGACGAACGCGGCGGCGACGCCGTCGGCCGCCGTCTCGAGCAGCGGCCGTCCGGTCCTGCTGCCCATCTCTTCGTCGGCGGTGAGGAAGACGCGAAGCGCGCGTCGTTCGTCGCCGGCTCGCCTGATCGCCTCCAGCATCACGACAAGGGACGACTTCATGTCGTAGACGCCCGGCCCGTGCGCGCGGCCGCCCTCCACACGGAAGGGCATCGACTCGAGCGTGCCCATCGGCCACACGGTGTCGACGTGACCCGAGAGGAGAAGCGGCGCACCGTCCCCGCCGAGCTCCGCGCGGAGGTGGTCGCCCTCGAGCAGGTCGATCCGCCCGCCGAGTGCGCTGAGCTCCTCACCCATCCGAACGGCGACGTCGCGACACCCTGCCGAGTAGGTCGGCGACTCGATCTCGACGATCTCCTGGAGGAGCGCGACCATCGACTCCACGCGAGGAGCGTAGTTCGTCGTGGCGTGCGCTTGCGATGATTCGCTCGTGATGAACGGACGGCTCGACGTCCCGCGCTGGTTGAGCGGCGCCGCGGTCAGCGTCGCGCTCGTCTTCGTCGTCACGGCCGCGATCGAGCTGCTCAAGCCGCACGTCCCCGTGCTCAGCCTCGGCGTGCTCTACCTCTTCGCGGTCCTGCCGGTCGCCGTCTTCTGGGGGCTCGCGTACGCCGTGCCGGTCTCGGTGGCCAGCATGCTCGCGTTCAACTGGTTCTTCCTGCCGCCGCTCTACACGTTCACGCTCGCGGACTCGAGGAACTGGTTCGCTCTCGCCGTCTACGTCGTCACCGCGGTCGTCGTCAGTGAGCTCGCCGCGCGCGCACGCAGACGAGCGGCCGCCGCGGAGCAGAGGGAGCGCGAGGCGTCGCTGCTCGCCGAGCTCGCGACCGAGCTGCTGCGCGGCCGTGGCGTGGACGAGGAGCTCGACGACATCGGCAGCCGTGCAGCCGAGGTGCTCGGCGTGCAGGAGACCGAGATCATCCTCGGGCCGCAGCACCGTCCGCCGGCGGGGTCCGCACCGCATCCGCTCGAGGCCGCTGGTCGACAGGTCGGGACGCTGTACACACCCGAGCGCTCGGACCCGAGCCTCGCCGTGCGGCGACGCTTCCTTCCGGCGCTCGCCGCGCTGCTCGCCGTCGCGGTCGAGCGCGACCAGCTCCAGCGCGACGCCCTCGAGGCGGAGACACTGCGTCGCAGCGACCTCGTGAAGACGGCGCTGCTGCGGGCGGTCTCGCACGACCTCCGCTCGCCGCTGACTGGAATACGAACGGCGATCGGCGCGCTGCGCAACGACACGCTGACCCTCACCGCCGAGGACCGAGAGGAGTTGCTCGAGGCGATCGAGCTCGAGTCCGGTCGCTTGAACCGCCTCGTCGACGACCTCCTCGACCTCTCGCGGCTCGAGGTCGGCGGCGCGGTGCCGGACCGAAGTGTCTGGGCGCTCGACGACCTCGTGCGCGAGTCCGTCGCCGCGCTCGGCGCTGAGGGTCGCGTCGTCGTCGCCGGCGAGTCTCCGCTGGTGGACGTCGATCCGTCGCAGATCCAACGCGTGCTTGCGAATCTCCTCGAGAACGCGTTGAAGTTCTCGCCACTCGAATCGAAGGTGCACGTTCGAATCACTGCGACTCGGCGGGAAGCGATCGTCCGCGTCGTCGACCAGGGTCCTGGGCTACCCGAGTGGGAACTCGAGCGTGTCTTCGAGCCGTTCTACCGCCGCGCCGGAACGCAGCCGTCCGGGGCGGGTCTGGGACTCTCGATCGCGCGCGGCTTCGCAGAGGCGAACGGCGGTCGGCTGTGGGCCGAGTCGCACCCTGGCCAGGGCTCGTCGTTCGCGCTCGCGTTGCCGGTCGCCGAGGTGCCTGCGGAGCTGACCGTGTGAGCGGCCAACGCGTGCTGGTGGTCGACGACGAGCCGCAGATCCTGCGCGCGCTGCGGACGACGCTCGGCGGCGCCGGGTACGCGGTCGAGACCGCGGCGACTGCGCAGGAGGCGCTCAGCGCCGCCGCGGCGCGGCCGCCGGCCGCGGTGATCCTCGACCTCGTCCTGCCGGACGGAAGCGGCACCGACGTCTGCCGAGAGCTGCGCACCTGGAGCGAGGCGCCGGTGATCGTCCTCTCCGCCGTCGGCGAGGAGCGCGAGAAGGTCGAGGCGCTGGATGCGGGCGCCGACGACTACGTGACGAAGCCGTTCAGCGTCGACGAGCTGCTCGCTCGGTTGCGTGCCGCGCTGCGCCGGTCTGTCCCGGAATACGAACCGGTACTCACGATCGGCGAGCTGAGGGTCGACGTACCGACGCGGGTCGTCACCGTCAAGGGCGAGCCGGTCAAATTGAGCCCACACGAATTCGACCTCCTGCGCGTGCTCGCGCAGAACGAGGGACGGCTCGTCACCCACCGGACGCTGTTGCGCGAGGTCTGGGGACCGTCGTACACGGTCGAGGCGAACTACCTGCACGTGTACGTCTCACACCTGAGGCGCAAGATCGAGGCAGACCCGACGACGCCGCGCTACCTCTTGACCGAGCCCGGGGCGGGATACCGCCTCGTCGATCCGTTCTCGTCCACGTCTTGAGACGATCTTGAGCCGGACGGCCGCAGTCTTAAGCGGCCGTTCAGGCGCGCGGATCTACCGTCTGTGTGTGGACCTCACACACCGCATTCAGCGATCGCGGCGTCGCCGACCGGGACCTTCGTCGGTGTCGCGTGTCGGCGCGGCATACGTCGTGAGTGCCGCGGTCGTGCTCGGCGCCGGACTCGCAATCGGCGTCGACGTACGGGCCGTGCTCGTGCTGTCGATTGCGCTGCTCCTCACAGCGCTCTGGCAGGTCGCGTGGCGCTGGTCGGAAGGCGCGCGTGAGCGCCGGACAGCCGACTGGTGGATCGCGCACTCGCAGGGAACGACACGCTCGCGCTTCGACTGGCGCATCGCAGAACTGACATCGGTCCGCGAGCGCCGCCAGCTCGCGCGCTCGGTCCGCGGCGTCGTCGCGGATCTCTCCGAGCGACGACTCCCTGGCGCATCACCGCTCAATCGCGTCGCGATGCGTCCGCACACGGAGATCCTCTCGGCTTTGAGCGATCGGCTCGCCGACCTCGATCGCCCCGTGGACCCGGCCGGGATCCTCGCCGTGCGCCGACTGCTCACCGATCCCGACAGCGTGCTCTACGCGCGACCGTCGCTCGACGAGTGGGCCGACCAGGCGCTGGCACAGAACGGCAATGGAGACGCGAGCGACGGCAGGCGGCACTCGGCCGCGGTCGCGCGCGAGCTCCGTGCGGTCCTCCACGGGCTCGAGGAGCGCCGCTGATGTACTGCGACCTTGCCGTCGAGCGCGGTCTCGACGCGTTCGACGAGTGCGGGTTTCCCGCATGCTCGCTGAGTAGGCGCCCTGATGACGCTGGCGAGCTGATCGATCTCAATTCACCGATGAGTCACAAGAGCGGAGGGAGCCGCTGATGTACGACCTCGCCGCGATCGGGATCGCTCTCGCGTGCTTCGCGTTCGTTTTCGGCCTGCTGTATCTGCTGGAGCGCGTGTGAGCGCCGCCGACGCGATCGGCCTCGTGATCTCGGTGGCCGTCTTCGTGTATCTCGTCTACGCCCTCTTCCGCGGGGAGCGCTTCTAGGTGAGCGGACAGGGCATCGGTCAGATCCTCGTGTACGCGGCCGTGCTGGTCGCGCTCGGCTACCCGCTCGGCATCTACATGGCGCGCGTCTACAGCTTCGAGCGCCTGGGTGGACGTCTCGCATGGCTGGGCTGGCTCGAGCGCGGCTTCTATCGCGTCGTCCGTACAGATGCGAAGAAGGAGCAGGACTGGAAGAGCTACGGCGTGACGGTGCTCGTCTTCAGCGTGCTCTTCTGGGGGCTGCTGTACCTGATCCAGCGCGCGCAGGGTCACCTCTTCCTGAATCCCGACCACATGAAGGGCGTGCCGGCTCACCTGTCGCTGAACACGGCGGCGAGCTTCATCACGAACACGAACTGGCAGTACTACGGCGGCGAGTCGACGATGTCGTACCTGACCCAGATGGCTGGCCTCGCCGTGCAGAACTTCGTCTCGGCCGCCGTGGGGATGGCGGTGCTCGTTGCCATGGTTCGCGGGATCGCGCGCCGGTCGGCGGGCACGCTCGGCAACTTCTGGGTCGACCTCTACCGGTCGCTCGTCTACATCCTGCTGCCGCTCTGCCTGATCGTGGCCACGATCCTCATCTGGCAGGGCGTGCCCCAGACCTTCCAGGGGCACGCAACGGCCCACACACTGCAGGGCGCGACGCAGACGATTGCGCGCGGCCCGGTGGCCTCGCAGATCGCGATGAAGCAACTCGGGACGAACGGCGGGGGCTTCTACAACTCGAACTCGGCCGTGCCGTTCGAGAACCCGACGGGACTGTCGAACTTCGTCGAGCTCCTTTCGATCCTTTTGATCCCGGCCGCGCAGGTGTTCATGTTCGGGAAGATGGTGCTCGCGCGCAGGCACGCATTGATGGTGTTCGCGGCGATGTTCATCGTGTTCGTGATCGGCATCGGGGTGAACCTGCCGGCCGAGCAACACGGCTCCGCAGTGCTGCGCTCTTCCGGCGTGAACCTCACGCAAGGGCACGGCCAGGCGGGCGGCAACATGTCCGACAAGGAGGTCCGGTTCGGGCAGGCGAACACCACGCTCTGGACCGTGGCGACGAGCGACGCCTCGAACGGATCGGTCAACGGCGGCTTCGACGCGCAAACGCCGGCCGGCGGAGCAGTGCCGCTCATCAACCTCTTCCTCGGCGAGGTGATCTTCGGCGGCGTCGGCTCTGGTCTGTACGGCATGTTCTTCTACATCGTCATGGCGGTGTTCATCGCGGGCCTGATGGTCGGACGAACGCCTGAATGGTTAGGGAAGAAGATCGAGGCGCGCGAGATCAAGTACGCGGCGGTCGGAGCCCTCTTCTGTCCGACGATGGTGCTCGTGCTCACAGCGCTGTCGATCGCGACGAAGAGCGGGCTCGCGTCGATCTTCAACAGCGGCGTGCACGGCTTCACCGAGACGCTGTACGCCTACGACTCGCAGGGCAACAACAACGGCAGCGCGTTCGCCGGCTTCGGGCTCACGAACTTCAGCGCCGACTTCGGTGCGATCGCCATGTTCCTCGGCCGTTTCGTCCCGATGTTCGCCGCGCTTGCCCTCGGCGGCGCGCTCGCGAGGAAGAAGATCGTGCCGGCCTCCGCGGGGACCTTCCGCACCGACGGGCCGACCTTCGTGGTGCTC